>NZ_JBFTLD010000072.1:0-25094 GCF_056396265.1 Allobosea sp. 05T422_2
GATTGTGGGGGTCGAACAGGGTCTTGAGCGAGCGCATCAGGTCCAGCTCGATCGGCGCCTTGCAGCGCGGCATCTCCGCGACCCGAAGCTGACCGATGYCATGCTCGGCGCTGATCGATCCGCGGCGCTTGCACGTCTCGTCATGAACGATGCGGGTGAGTTCCGGTGCGAGGGCGGCGAAGTCCGCATCGCTCTGTCCCATACGCGGCAGCAGATTGTAGTGCAGGTTGCCGTCGCCGAGATGGCCGAACACGATGGGGCGCACACCGGGAGCAGCAGCGATGACAGCCGCATCGGTGGCTGCGACGAAATCGGCCATGGCCGCGACCGGCACCGAGACATCGTGCTTGGCAGCCTTGCCTTCGCGCACCAGCGCTTCCGAGACGCCTTCGCGGATGCGCCAGAACGCCTTGGCCTGCACACCATCCTGGGCGATGGCGGCGTCGAGAACGATCTCCGTCTCGACGGCTTCTGCCAGCGCGCCTTCGAGCCGCTCGGTCAGCGCCAACTCGTCATCCGCATCGGACAATTCGATCAGCACCGCCGCAGGCGGAACGGCGCCAAGCGGCAACCGCGCCTCGGCGCTGTGCTTCAGGATGAGCGAGAGGCAATCGCCGGTCATGAATTCGAAGGCGGTCAGGCGATCGCCACAGCGCGCACGCACCGAAGACAGCAAGGACAGGGCAGCGTTCGCGTCGCGCAAGGCGACGAAAGCGGTCGCGCGCGCCAAGGGTTGAGGAAACAGTTTCAGGACCGCGCCGGTGATGACGCCCAGCGTCCCTTCCGATCCGATGAACAGATTCCGCAAGGCGTAACCGGTATTATCCTTGCGCAGCGCGGTGAGGCCATCCCAGATCCTTCCGTCCGGCAGAACGACCTCGAGCCCGAGCGTCAGTTCACGCATGGTGCCGTAGCGCAGCACGGCGACGCCGCCGGCATTGGCCGCAAGATTCCCGCCGATCGTGCAGCTCCCCTCGGCTCCAAGGCTGAGCGGGAAGAAGCGTCCAGCCGCTTTCGCGGCCTCCTGGACCTTGGCAAGCACGCTGCCGGCATCGACCGTCATCGTGTTGCCGATCGGATCGACCGCGCGGATGCGGTTCATGCGCGTCAGCGACACGACGATGGCGCGCCCCGACATATCCGGCGTCGCGCCGCCCGACATGCTGGTGTTGCCGCCCTGGGGCACGACCGGAATCCTCCGCGCCGTGCAAAGCGCCATCACGGCCGCGACCTCCTCGGTCGAGCCGGGCCGGACGATGGCGGCAGCAGCCCCCCTGTATTTTCCGAGCCAATCCGTCAGGAACGGCGCCTGCGCTTCGGCATCGACAAGCACATGCCTCTCACCGACGATGTCGGCGAGGCGCGCAACTAGATCCGTCACGCGGCATGTCCCCGAAGCGGGCGGCCGCCCCAGCCGAGCCGGGCGCGGCCGATCGCCATGGTCACCGCAGCCTGCGTCGGCTCGACCACGGGTACGCCGAGCGCCTGCTCGAGCGGGTCCCGGAAACGCGCCATGCCGGCGCAGCCCATCACCAGCACATCGGCGTGATGGGTATCGCGCAAGGTGCGCCCGACATCGGTCATCCGTCCCATGGTCCGCGCGTCATCGGCAAGCTCGGCGACCGTCAGGCCGATCGAAAGATCGCCGGCCAGGCGGTCCGTCACACCCATCGCGCCGAAATAGCGCAAGTGACGCGGGATCGAGGCCGGCAGAATGGCGATCACGCCGAAGCGCTGGCCCAGCGTCAAAGCGGTCAGGACCCCGCACTCGGCAATGCCCAGCACCGGCTTCTCGCTCTGCTCGCGCAGCGCGTACATGCCCGGGTCGGAGAAGCAGGCGATCACGAAGGCCGAAGCCTCGTTCTCCAGCGCGGCGGCCCGCCTCAGCATGGGCTGTATCAGGCCGTCGATATCGCGCTGGGACTGGATGCCAGCAGGCCCCTCGGCCAGGGTCAGGCACTCGATCGGCGGACCATCGACCGAGCGCAGCGGCGCCACCGCGGTATCGATGCCGGCGGTCACTGCCCCGTTCGAATTGGGGTTGATGACAAAGATCGTGCCGCTCACGGGGCCTCTCCTTCGGGCTTCGCACGCAGCGCGCTCTGTTGCGCGCGCCAGGTGTCGAGCGTCTGGCGCGGCGCCTGGAAGCGGTCGCGCATCGTGACATACCAGTCGGAACCATGCAGGCGGCCGACCAGGTCGAGCTTGTCGATGTCGACATGCAGCCGCTCATCGACCGCGCCATCCCGAATATGGATGTGCTGGATTTCGCCGACGACGAGGTTGCGATGGCGTGTGCCCAGCGACAGCGACACCGTCTCGCGGCATTCGAGCTGGACCGGTGACGCTGCGAGGCGTGGCGCGGCGACCTTGCGGCCGGGCGCTGTTTCAAGCCCGGCGGCTGCGATCTCGTCGACATCGCCGGGAAAATCGATCGCGCAGACCTGCATCGCGTCGACGAGCGCCCGGTCGACGAGGTTGACGACGAAACTCCCCGTCGCGCGGATGTTGCGCATCGTATCCTTCAGCGGGGCATCCCCCAGATCGCGGCCTTCGATGCCAAGCACGACGAGCGGCGGTGCGTGGCTGAAGACGTTGAAGAAGCTGAAGGGCGCAGCATTGGCGTGCCCCTGCGCATTCACGGTGGTGACGAGCGCGATCGGCCGCGGCAACACGGTGTTGACGAGCAGCTTGTAGAGATCGCGCTCGGCCAGATCGGTGACGGACCACTCCATCGCGTCAACCCAGGGTCGCGTCGAGCAGGCGCACCGTTTCACCGAGGACGCGTGCKCCATCCCCGGCCTGTTGTGGCTCGATCGACTCTTCCGGGGCGTGGCTGCGGCCATCGAGACAGGGCACGAAGATCATGCCGATCGGACCGGTGCGGGCGACGAACACGCCATCATGCCCGGCACCACTCGGCAGGTCCCGCGTCGACAGACCGAGCGAGGCCGCGGCAGCGGCGATCGCCGAGCGCACGGCCGGCGCGCAGGCCGTCGGCGGCACATGGCTGATCGGTTCCGACCGCACAGTGAGACGCAGCGCCGCCAGTGCCGGCTTCAGATCGCTGACCAGTTCCTCGCCGAACGCCTTGACCGCCGCCTCGTCGCCCGAACGCACCTCGAGCGTCAGAACCGCCTCACCAGGCACGGCATTGGCGGCATTGGGGCTGATCTCGATGCGACCAAAGGTGGCGACCAGGGGTTGGGGATCGTTCGATCGCGCGCCGGCACGCTCGTAAGCGGCCTCGATCAGCTTGGCCGCGCCGACGAGCGCATCGGCGCGCAAGGGCATCGGCGTCGCACCCGCGTGGTCGGCCCGCCCGGACACGATGATGCGCTCGCGCCGAATGCCGACGATGTCTGTAACGACACCGATCGCCGTGCCCTCGCTCTCCAGCACGCGCCCCTGCTCGATATGCACCTCGACATAGGCCGCGACGCTCTCGGCGGTACGCCGCACCGAGGCGATCTCGTCGGGCCGGCCGCCGACGAAGCCGATACCCTCGCGCAGCGTCATGCGGTCGGGGCGCGTCATCGCCAGCATCTCGTCGGAGAGCGCACCGGCAAGCGCACGGCTGCCGATGCAGGAGAGGCCGAACTCGCTCGGCTCCTCGGCCAGGAAATCGTAAACCTCGAGCGAATGCCGCAGCCGGTCGCCGCGCTCGATGAAGCTTTGCGCGACTTCCAGTCCCGCCAGCACGCCGAGAATCCCGTCATAGCGTCCGCCCGAGGGCACCGTGTCGGAATGCGAGCCGATGATGATCGGCTTCAACGAGGGATCGGCGCCCGCAAGGCGGCCGACGAGATTGCCGCCTGCGTCGATCGTCGTCTCCAGACCGGCAGCGCGGAACTCGGCCGCCAGCCATTTGCGTCCTTCGAGGAAGCGCGGCGTAAAGGAGCGCCGCGTCCAGGGACGATCGGGATCGGTGATCTTGGACAGCGCCTCGATACGCCGCCACAAACGCTCTGCGTCGATCGACATCGTTCGCCGCTTTACGCCGCAGGCCGCAGGAAGCGGCCGTCGCCCGCTTCGTTGCAGATCTTCGCGCCATCCCAGGCAAGAGCGCCACGGACATAGGTCGCAGCCACCCGCACGCGGAATTCGCGGCCCTCGAACGAGCTCCACTTCACCGCCGCAAGGCTCTTGCTCGGATCATGGATGAAGCGGCCGGGCTCKAGCACGACGATGTCGGCATCCGAGCCTGGCGCGAGACGGCCCTTGTCGGCGAGCAGGAAGGCCTTCGCCGGGCCTTCGCAAAGCTGCTTCACCGCCATGGTCGGGGAGATGCCGTGCTCCTCGCAGCCGGTCCACAGCGCCGGCAGCAGGGTCTCGATGCCGGGACCGCCGGAGGTGTTCTTGAAGATGTTGGGGTCGCCCTTCTTCTCCAGCCCCCAGGAGACGTGGTCGGAGGAGATGAAGTCGCAATGACCGGCGGCGAGGTGGCTCCAGAGCAGCTCGCTCTCCGCCTTCGGCCGGATCGGCGGGTAGTGCTTGATCTTGGCACCGAAGCGAGGCGCGTGCTCCTCGGCGTTGAGCATGAAGTACTGCACGCAGCTCTCGACCGTCGCCCTGTAGCCGGCGCGCTTGTAGAGGTTGCAGATCTCGAAGCCGCGCGAGGTCGAGACATGGACGGCATGGGCGCGGGCGCCGGTCTCGGCGCCGATCTCGTAGATCCGCGCCGTGGCGAGGTTCTCAACCAGCGGGGTATGGGCGCGCAGGAAGGCGTCGGAGCCGGTATCGCCGGCCTCGATCAGGCGCGCGATGTTCCGGCGCGTCATCTCCTGGTCCTGGTTATGGACACCGCAAAGGAGCCCCGTCGGCTCGATCAGCTTGAACGCCTCGTAGAGCGTGTCGTCGCCGATGCGCGGGAAGCGCGTCGGGTTCGCCTCGAAGGTCGAGAACTTGAAGGCGCAGGCGCCGGCATCGACGAGGCCCGGAATGGCATGCAGGCCGTTTTCGATGGTGATCGTGGCATAGAGCGCGACATCGACATGTGCGTCGCGTTCGACGATCGCGACCTTCTCGTTGAAAAGCCTGGCGTTGGTGACCGGCTCGGGCTCGTCATAGGGCATGTCGACCATGACGGTGACGCCACCGGCGGCGGCCGCGCGCGAGCACATGCCGATGCCCTCGTGGTTGGCCTGGCTCCCGGAATGGACCTGGCCGTCGATCACGCCCGGGATGATCCACTGACCGCGGAAATCCTGCGTCTCGCGCGCCGAAGGCGGTGTACCCGCACCGACAGCGCCGACCTTGCCACCAGTGACGGCGACATAGCCATCCTCGATGATCTGGTCGGACAGAACGACATTGCCGCGAAGAACGAGATCGAAATCACTCATGGTCAGATGCCCGGTTGATGCTGTCTGGCCCGCAGGCCATGCGTGTCACGATAGCTGCTCGGCCTCAGAGCCAAACATACCAATTTCGCCGTCGCCCATAATCGGTCGTTATCGCGACAGCGGAAGCAGTGCATGTGCGCGTCAGGCGGATCACCCGAGCGCATAGCCCGTGAAATCCATCCCGAGCGCCTTCTCTACGATCGGGTAGACACTCGGATCCGTCACGCTGGAGCTCAGCGGGATGCGATCCTTGGCAATGCGCAGGATCGAGAGCTCCATGCCCTCAGTGACATGGCCGACGCTGACGGGCCGGCCATCCGAACCGAGCGTGGTGATGACATCGGGATAGCTCGCCAGGCGCGCGCCATCGAGATCGGTCACCGCCATGTACTCATTCATGACATGGAGAATCCGTGCCGCGGCGCCGGAGCCGACCTGGATGGTTCCGATATCAAAGGCTTCGCTGGTGTACTGCACCGACTTGCGGACAACAGTCCCACGCCCGATGATCGATCCACCGGCCTGGTCGCAGATTGCGTCGATGACCGCGGGCCCGCCCTTGGGCGTGGCGGCCAGGATGCGCTCCCCGAGCGCCAGCGCCATGGAAATACCGCCGAGCGCCGCGTGCTTGCGCACATAGGACGCCGGAACCGGGTTCCGGCAGGACGCGATGAACCCGCCCGACATGTCCGAGGCCGTGCGCAGGATCGGCGAGACCTTCCCCGTCGCGCCGCGCGTCACGAGCTCGATATAGGAATTCTTGGCGCGATTGCCGCCGACAGCCGTCTGGATCGTCGCCTCGGGGCTGTTGGCAAGGCCGATCGACCCCATGTCGCCGGTGGGATGGGCGCGGATATCACCAACGGCATCGATCACCTTCACGCCGAGGAGGGCGCTCGGGAGCCAGGCATTGAGCGTGCTCGACATGCCGTTCTGGCCGATGATCAGGCCATAGACTGGCTTGCCCAGCGCATCCTGCAGCAGCTGGACGGCCCGGACGTAGTCGACGCCCTGCATCTCCCAGTCCGTCGTGCCGGCAGGAGCGCCGATTGCAGCCGCGGTCGCGATGATCGCGTCGTCCGGCGCCTCTTCGATCGAGACCAACTCCGGCCGGCCGGCCATCACCGCTGCAGTCCCCAGCATGCGCCCGTGCTCGGCCCAGCCACCGCCACCCGCAGCAAAGATCGAGCCGCCTGCAATAGCCGCCTCGACATCCCCAATCGTCAGAAAACGTCCCATCGGTCAGCCTCGAATCGACCTGGCATGCCGRCATCCCGCCGAGCCCGGACGAACTTAGATGGCGGCACGTCCAAGCAAGCATGCTAATTCGGCTGGAAGTCATAACTGAATGTTATTCGCATGCGATTGAACCTGCGGCAGCTGGAAGTTTTCCGCGCAATCATGATCACCGGATCGATCAGCGGCGCGGCGMGCCTGCTCTCGGTCTCGCAGCCAGCCATCAGCCGGCTCCTKGCCTATACGGAGGACCGGCTGGAGTTGCGCCTGTTCGAACGCGTGCGCGGTCGGATCCAGCCGACGCCGGAGGCGCGGCGCCTCTTCACCGAGGTCGACCAGGTCCACCAGGGCGTGCTGCGCGTCAACGAACTCGCCGAGGAACTGCGCGAGCGCGGGACCGGCACGGTCCGCATCGTCGCCAGCCCGAGCGTCGGCCAGACCATGGTTCCCGGCGCGATCGCGCGGCTGCGCGAGCGCTTTTCCGATCTGCGCGTCGAGTTCGAGATCCTGACGCTGCTCGAAGTGATAGCCAAGATCACCAGTGCGCGGGCCGATCTCGGCGTTTCAGTGCTGCCGGTGGACGAGCCGACCATTCAATCGGAGGTGGTCACGGAGGGGCGCCTGATGGCGATCATGCCGCGCGACCACCCGCTGACCCGATTGCGCGTCGTCCGGCCAGCCGATATCGCCCCCTATCCGTTGATCGGTTTCGGGCCGCAGACGCCCTATGGAGACATTGTCCAAAGGGCACTGGCTTTCGGCCCCGAGCCCCTTCGCATCAGCACCGTCGTTCGCTTCACCCCCGTCGCCTGCGCGATGGTCAGAGCCGGAGCGGGGGTTGCCGTTGTCGACGAATTCGTCCTGCGCGGCCGGACATGGCCCGAACTGGTCTCACGTCCGCTCGCCCCCAAGACGCGTGTGCGCGCGCATCTGCTGACACTTCGCTACGAACCCCTGTCACGCACGGCACGCGCCTTCGTCGACATCCTGCGCGATCTTGTCCCGCCTCCGCCTGGCGGACATGGCCAGGAGGCCGACGTCGGGGACTTAACACAAGGTTATGGCAACCCGACAACAAGTGATTGGTAAGGCATGAATTCGCACTGTTAGAGTTTTGCCTCTGGGCGGCCGGATCGTTGCAAGCGACAGGCGCGGCGATCGCGGCTCCCGGAGACAACATCTAACGGGAGCAGGATGATGAGGTTTTTGTCGGTCAAAGCGGCGCGCACGGCCGTTCAGGGATTCGCCGTGGCGGCGCTCCTTGTCACCCCTGTGCTGGCCCAGGACGCCGATCATCCAGCCAATGAGAAGCTGAAAGTGGCTTGCGACCTCGGCTTTGCTCCATTCTGCTTCAAGACGGCGGCCGGCGAGACCACCGGCTTCACCTATGACATGTCGCTGGCGCTGGCGCAGAAGCTGGGCCGCCCGGGCGTCGACGTTACCGACTCGAACTTCTCGGCGATCTTCGCCGGCCTCTTCTCCAAGCGCTATGAGATGATCCCGGCGCCGACCAACATCACGCCGGAGCGCGCCCAGCAGATGCTGTTCAGCGAGCCCTATATGCCGACCGGCCTCGGCTTCCTCGTCAAGAAAGGCGGCAAGATCGCCAATCTCGAGGAGCTGAAGGGCAAGGCGCTGACCGTGAACAATGGTAGCATTTCCGACAAGTGGCTGACCGACAACGAAGCCAAGTACGGCTATACGATCCAGCGCTACAACAAGAATGCCGACGCGGTGCAGGCCGTGATGATCGGCCGTGCCTTCGCCAACGTCGCCGATGCACCGGTCTCGCGCTATGTTTCGACGCAGACGCCCGCTGCCGAGGTTGCGTTCGTGCTCGACAGCGGTCGCAATTTCGGCATCGCCTTCCGCAAGGAGGACGCAGCGTTTCGCGCCAAGGTCGAGGAAGCCCTCGAATGCATCAAGACGGACGGAACGCTCGCCAAGATCCATGAGAAATGGTTCGGCGTGAAGCCGGACGCCTCGTCCTCCTCGGCGAAGATCTATCCGGGCATCGGTGCCCCGGACTTCGAGGGCTATGACGCGACCGAGCACAAGGCCGTCTGTAAGTGAGGTCGGCGACCGCAATCACGCCTGCATCCGCAGACCCGATCGTCGCCATAGACGGTCTGCGGAAGAGCTTCGGCAATGTCGAGGTCCTGCGCGGCGTCGATCTCAGGGTCGCCAAGGGCGAGGCCGTCGTGATCGTCGGCTCGTCCGGCTCGGGCAAGAGCACCTGCCTGCGCTGCATCAAACGGCTGGAAGAGCCGACGGCGGGGACCATCCGCGTCGGCGGCGAGGAAGTGACCGGCGCCAAGGTCGACCTCAACCTGCTGCGCCGGCGCATCGGCATGGTGTTCCAGGGCATCAACCTCTATCCGCACAAGACCGCTCTGGGAAACGTGACCCTGGCGCTGCGCAAGGTGGCAGGCCTCGGAAAGGCCGAGGCCGAGCAGAAGGCGCGCCAGCATCTCGAACTGGTCGGGCTCGCGCACAAGGCCGACTCCTATCCGGCGCAACTATCGGGCGGTCAGCAGCAGCGCGTCGGCATTGCCCGCGCCATGGCGCTGGAGCCTCAGGTGATGCTTTTCGACGAGCCGACCTCGGCGCTGGACCCTGAGCTCGTGGGCGAGGTCCTGAACGTCATGGTCCGCACCAAGGAGATGGGCATGACCATGATCGTCGTGACGCATGAGATGCATTTCGCGCGCGACGTCGCCGACCGCGTCGTGTTCATGGATCATGGTGCGGTGCTGGCGGAAGGCACCCCGGAAGACATTCTGGTCTCGCCGCAACACCAGCGCATCCGCGACTTCGTCACGCGCTCCAGAGCCTGACAGCACGTCATGGACCAGATCGTCCGCTATTTCTTCGACTTCTCGCTGATGTCCGCCTATTGGCCGGATATCCTGCGCGGCTTCCTCATCACCATCGAAATGTCGATCCTGACGGTGCTGATCGGCGTGCCGCTCGGCCTCGCCATCGCGATCCTGCGGCTTTACGGCTTCAGGCCGCTGAACGCGCTGATCATCCTCTATATCGATTTCTTTCGCTCGATCCCGCAGCTCGTGCTGATCATGCTGGCCTATTTCGCGCTGCCCTCCTTCGGGTTGATGCTGGGGCCGTTCACCGCCACCGTCCTGGCGCTGGCGATCGTGCTCTCGGCCTTCTCCGAAGAGATCTTCTGGGCCGGCATCAATGCGGTCGCCAAGGGCCAATGGGAAGCCGGGCGCTCGACGGGCCTCGGCTTCAACCAGACGCTGGTCCATATCATCCTGCCGCAGGTCGTGCGTATCTCGATCCCGCCCCTGACCAACCGCGCGATCGGTATCAGCAAGGGCACGACGCTCGGCTCGGTCGTCGCGGTCCCCGAACTGCTCAATGTGACATCGAGCATTCAGTCGAACGTCGCCAATCCGACTGCCCTCACCGTTGGCGCGCTGCTGTTCCTCGCCCTGTTCCTGCCATTCGTGCGCTTCACGCGCTGGCTCGAACGCGCTTACGCTCATCCGAGGTCGTGATGGACGAACTCGTCACGACATTTCTCAATATCGACGTCCTCCGGGAAGTCTGGCCACTGCTCCTGCAGGGCTTCTGGATGACGCTGGCGCTCGCGGCGGTCGCCGTGCCGCTATCCGTCGCCTGCGGTGTCGCCATCGCGATGGCGCAGGATTCGCCCAGCAGGCTGCTGCGGATGCTGCTGGTCGCCTATGTCGACGTCATGCGGGCAATCCCGCCGCTGGTGCTGCTGATCTTCATTTTCTTCGGCCTGCCCTTCCTCGGGCTGAAGCTCAACGAGTTCACCGCGGCCGTGCTCGCACTGACCCTCAACGGGTCAAGCTACTTTGCCGAGATCTTCCGTGCCGGCATCGAGTCCGTGCCGAAGGGTCAGCGCGAAGCGGCGCGCTCCACCGGGCTGACCTGGCGCCAGAGCATGACCTATGTCGTGGTGCCGCAAGGCGCCCGCAATGTGCTGCCCGACCTGATCAGCAACACGGTCGAGCTGGTCAAACAGACCTCGATCGCCTCAGCCGTCGCCCTGCAGGAACTGCTGCGTTCCGCGCAGCTCGCCCAGGGCCTTCTGTACAACCCGACGCCGCTGGTTGCGGTCGCGATCGTTTATTTCCTGATGTTCTGGCCGTTCGTCCGGATGGTGTCGCGCCTGCAGCACAGGGCCGTCGCGCAGGCCGGATGAGCGCCGGCCCGCATCTGGACCAGCGGCGAGGTCATCCGTGTTTGCATCGGCCCTCCCGGACACCGCAACCCATTGTTCGGGCCGATGCATTAGACCGGGAACAGCCGCGTCAGGCGGTTGGGGCTGGTCTCCGCAAGGAGGATATCGCCGTTCGGCGCGAGCCACATGCCATGTGCACCGTTCAGCACCGGACGACAGCGGCCGAGCAGGGTCCCATCGGGGGCCAGCAGGCTGAGCGTGGGAATCGAGTCGCAGACATGGATGCGATCGGCGGCATCGACGACGACATCCTGCGGCCGCAGAAACCCATCCCAGACAGCGAGCAGATCGCCGGTGGCGGTGAAGGCCTGCACGCGGCTGTTCTCGCGATCGGCGACGATCACGCGGCCATCGCTGAGAACGCAGATGCCATGTGGCGTCAGGAGCGCGCCGGGCGCCCTGCCGACGGAGCCCCAGCTCGACAGATGCCGCCCGGCGCGGTCGAAACGATGCACGAGCGCGTGGCCATAGCCATCCGCCACATAGAATCCTCCGTCCGGGGCAAAGGCGATATCGCTGGGATGATTGAACGGCGCGCCCGGCTGATGCGTCCCGCCGATCTGGCGCCGCACGGCGCCATCCCGGTCGCAGAACAGGATGCGGTGAGCATCACGATCGACAATGGCGATCACGCCATCGGGGCCTGCCGCAATCTTGTGCGCATCGACGCAGAGACCTTCGCCCCAGCTCGCGATCCGGCATCCCTCACGGTCGAGAACCACGACGCAGGGGCCGGGAGCGTCGACCGCGACGTCGGAGCGCAGCAGCACATAGGCGCGACCTTCGGCATCGTTCGTGACGTCGGTGATCTTTCCCGACGTTTGGGACAGATCGCCCCAAGGCCGCTCGACGCCAAAGCTCCGCTCGCCCAACCGGACGCGCAATTCCGTCTTCATCATCCCCTCGAGACTGCGGCGCAGCCGCGCCGGCTTGTGAATGGCGAGCCAGCCGCCAGAACCGGAGAACTGCAATGAGCGATTTCGATCTCGTCATTCGTGGCGGAACGACGGTGACCGCGTCCGACATCTCTGTTTGCGATGTCGGCGTCAAGGATGGGTTGATTGCCGCGATCGGCGCCGGTCTGCCTCGAGGCGACACCGATATCGATGCGAAGGGATTGCTGGTCCTTCCGGGCGGGGTCGACACGCATGTGCATCTCGACCAGCCCTTCTCGTCCGGCGCCGACATCGCCGACGATTTTGCGAGCGGGACAGCGTCAGCTGCGGCGGGCGGCACGACGACGATCGTCTGCCACGCGCCTCAGACGCGCGGCGGGTCGCTTGCCGAGGCGGTTGCGGCCTATGGCGCGAAAGCGAAGCAGGCGCGCATCGATCACGGTTTTCACCTGCTGATCAACGACCCGACGCCCGAGGTGCTCGAGCGGGAACTGCCGGCGCTGGTTGCAGCGGGGCATCGCTCCGTGAAGGTCTTCATGACCTATGAGAGCAATCGCCTCGCCGATGCGCAGATCCTGCAGGTGCTCGCGGCGGCGCGACATGCCGGAGCACTCGTCTGCGTGCATGCCGAACATCACGAACTGATCGGCTGGCTGACGCAGGCGCTGCTGGCGGCAGGGCTGAGCGCACCAAAGCATCTTGCCTGGGCGAAACCCATGGTGGTCGAACGCGAAGCGACCCACCGCATTCTGGCGCTGGCGGAGGCGCTCGACACCCCGGTCCAGGTCTTCCACGTCTCGGGCGCACAGTCCGGGGAGGAGGTGGCGCGCGCCCAGGCTCGCGGCCAGAAGGCCTGGGCGGAGACCTGCACGCAGTATCTCGTGCTCAGCGAATCCGACATGGACCGGCTGGGCTTCGAAGGCGCCAAGTTCATGATCTCGCCGGCGCTGCGGCCACCATCCGATCGCGAGGCGCTCTGGCAGCTCATCCGAGACGGCGTCATCGATATCGTCTCGTCCGATCACTCGCCGCTGCGTTTCGACGATCCGCGCGGCAAGAAGCAGCACGGCGAAACGGCCCCCTTCAACAAGATCCCGAACGGCGTTCCCGGCCTCGCAGCGCGCTTGCCGATTCTCTATTCCGAGGGGGTCGCCAAGGGGCGCATCGATCTGCGCACGTTCGTCTCGCTCGTTGCGACCAATCCGGCGCGCCGTTTCGGGCTTGCCCCGCGCAAGGGTTCCATCGCGATCGGCGCCGATGCCGATATCGTCGTCTTCGATCCGACCAAGCGCATGCGCCTGACCAACGCGCTGCAGCACCATGGCAGCGACTACACGCCCTATGAGGGGCTCGAGGTGCTCGGCTACCCCACTGCGACCTACCAGCGCGGCCAGTTGATCTTCGACGGCACCAATGTGCTTGCGCAGCCCGGAGCCGGACAGCTGATTGCGCGATCGGCCTATGCGGAAATCGCTCCCACCGGACGTTTCCCGACGCCGTTCAATCCATTTGGTTAGGCCCGGTTCTGGCAGACGCGCCGTTGTCTGAACGACAGGGGCCTCGCGATCAATTTCCCCCGCTGACGCCCGCAGCGCGGCGGACATCGTCGACCGCCTGCTTCACGGCCGCGCTCCGGTGAACAACCGTCCTTCCGGCCTCGATGAGCAGCTCGACCTGCTCGCGCGGCAGCGAGAGCCGCGTTTCGACGCGGTTCAGGTGGGACGCGACGTTCTGTTCCAGATCAGCGAATTCAAGGTGTTCGACCTTGAAATCCACCTTACGGCAGTCCCAGCCGTCAGCGCTGCCCCGGATCCGGCGCACGGTTTCCAACGGCAACCCGCAACGATAGCGGACCACCCGCTCCTTCCACCTTTCGACGGCAAAGTTCAAAGCGTCGAGACCATGGCGAGACGATGAGGTCATGCCGGTATCGATTGCCGCTTCGACCAGTGGCGCCAGCCAGGGGCCATTCATCGAAGCCCCCCAATCATCCGTCTGCCCGCGGCCAGCATCGGCAACGATGAACAGGAAATGGCGCAGCTTGACGGCCTGCTCCGCCGATAATGGTCCGTGCGGTGTCTTTGACGCGCTTCTTTCGAGGACGAAACCCGTTATGCCCAGATTGTCCGTCAGCCCGCCATCCATCAGCCGCACAAACTTGATGCCGTCTTCGGCATGATAGGAGTGCAATGCGTTGGCGTAGGCCGTCAGTCGCGTGGATGGGTTGGAGCCGCTCAGCGCCTCCTTCAACCAGGCGGGGCGGCTATAGCCGCAATCCTGTTTGGTGGCAGCCAGCACGACGGGCGCAAAGACGACAGGCACGGCGGCGGAGGCTGCCACCGCATCCGAAATCTTCAGCTTGTCGAGATCACTGCAGAGCGCCGCAAAGGTATCGTAGCTAAATAGAAAAGGCGTCCGATTGTAGATATCCGAAGCGCTGATCCAGACGGACGGTGCGTTCGCCCATTTGAAACGGGTAAAATCTGCCCCATCGAACAGATTATCGTTCAACCAGCGTGCAAAGGTATTTCGGTCATTGACGCCGCCAGCCACTGCCCGGGACAGGCTGAAGGGTGACGCCAGCGATGTTTCCATGCTCGCTTCTGCGTGCTGGAACAAGAAGCGATCATCGAAATCACGGTAATCGTCGCGGCCACGATAGCCGAAATAGGCCGCGGTAATGGCGCCGCCGGAGACCCCGGAAATCATCCGGACATTATCGACCATCGTGCGTCGATAAGGCTTCTCGTCGACGACGATATCGTCAAGCGCACGCAGGACGCCGTAGGAAAAGGCCGAAGCGCGAACGCCGCCTCCCGAGAAGGCGAGGCCAACGACCATCGAGCCGTCATCCCCGCGATCGGGGACGAATTCCGGCGACGGTGGCGGCGTCTTCTCCGCGTGACTATTGACGGGCCCGACATCCGCAGCCGAGCAGCCGCAGAGGATGAGCGTGGCCATCAGCCAGATGGCCTTCACGCCCTTCTCAGCAAGCAGCCTCATTCGCTCTCCGGCACCGTCGCACGATGACTGGTTACGTAACTGACATCCCGGCACATAGCCGATTCGGTCGAACCGCTCGATCAAATTGCAACCAGCAATCAGGTCCTGGCTCGGAATCCCGCCATTGACTGCGCCGGCATCCGACGCAGTTTCGTTCACTCATGAAGGCCGGACCGTCGCCGGTGCGACGGGCCGCCCCGATAGGGGTTGCGGTCTTGGCCCTCACGCACAGCAGCCACCCCAGCGGAGCGGCCGTGTACGAGACCAGATACTGCCAGGCGGCCCGCCCTTTGGCCCGCAGCTGCGCTCAGGCGTGCCCTATGGGCAGGGCCCCGTGAAACGGCGACCGCTCCTGTCCTGGAAGATGCAGTTGTTCGGGGTTGTCGCCCGGCCGACGACCGCACCGGTCACGCCACCAGCGAGGGCACCGATCGCGGCCCMCCGTCCGCCGCCCGCGATCCCACCAATGAGCGCACCGCCGCCAGCGCCAATTGCCGCGCCGCCAAGCGTGCGCTGCGACTGAGACTCAGGGTTGCACCCTGCGAGGAAGAGGCCGAGGCCGATAAAGCCGGCGAACGTGATCGAACGGATCATTATGGGGCTCCTTGTTCAAGAGTGCGCGCGAATGCGAACGCATCAATCTAGGCCAAGCAGCCGAACCTGCCATCGCCCTGCGTCCCAATCTATGTGCATGGCGTTTCTTGCCGCTCTGAACCGAAGGCTGAAAACCGCCGCTTGGCACGCGCCCTACGCGAGCCCGCTGCCCGCACTGGGGTCGCAACCGATTGGCCACGGATCATCGAAGCGGACCAAGCGGTCGGCGGCGCTTCGGGGCGCGGCCGGCCGATAGGCGGATGCATCCGTCGTGAAGTGGGCGTGGCCCCATCCGGCAAGCTGCTTCCTGATGATCGCAACGAGCCGCCGGTCCGCCACGGCTACCAGCCCCGGAATATCAACTTCGACTTAATCGGCCCGCCCAACAGGATTTGAACCTGCGCCCTCTCCAGTTCGGCCTTCGATCAAACGCCTGTTACCGAGCGTCCGGCAATCAGCTATCCACCATCCACGGATTGCGCCCGTAGCTCAGCTGGAAAGAGCGTTGCCCTCCGAAGCTGGATTTGAGTTTGCCGAGCGCTAGATAAATCCCTTAATTTCCAAAAGCTTCGCCTCAAAAATCCGACGCGAGTCGTGATCATGACCGCCGTCGGCACGACCACGGCACGCTCGGCTTATGGCCGCTGCTCAGCTTTGTTCTCCCGCGCGCAGGACGTGCTTCCAATGAGCCACCAGAGACACTGTCTTCGTCATCGACGGGAGCCCTTCTAAAGCGACGATTGCTGCCGATGCCCCCCGCTGTGCAGCGTCATCTCTCTAGTCCGCCTGCCGCCGATAAATGGTCAACGAGCCGCCCCGTTCGTTTATATCACCCCGCCCGAATGCCCGAGGACTTCAGGCGCGGCCGACCGTCCTTGAATGATATCCTGTCCTCGAATCAACGAAGCAGGCGCGAGGAGTCTCTACCTTGAACAGCATTCCCGGCGGACGCTTTGTCGTGCTCGACTTCGAGACGACCGGCCTCAGCCCAGCCTTGGGGGCTCGTGTGATTGAAGTATCAGCCCGCGAAGTGCTGGATGGTCGAGCGGGCCACGAGTTACTCACCTTTGTCGACCCAGGCGTTCGCGTGCCCCAGGAGATCACTCAGATCACCGGAATAACCACTGCGATGCTGATCGGAGCACCGACCTCGGCCATAGCCATGCGTCAGCTGGCGTCCTTCATTGGATCGTCGCCCGTCGTTTGCCACAACGCGGGCTTCGATCGAAAATTCTACGAGCATGAGGCGAGCGAATTCCTTGAGGGGCGGCCCGTTCGCACTCTTTGCACTCTGCTGTTGGCTCGGCGCATGTTTCCGGGCCGGAAGAGTTATCGATTGGGCGGCCTCATCGAAGAGATGGGCATTTCGTTCCCTGGACGGCTCCATCGAGCGAGTGCAGATACGTTCGTGACCGCGCACCTATTCGATCGCATCTGCGCAGACGCACGCTCTCTTTGTCGCGCCGAGCATTTCGATGACGACGTGCTGCACCGGCTGCAGCGTGTCCCGGCTGCGCGAGCGCGTGACTGGCTGGCGGCGTTAGGTAGCCCTGACGCAAAATCGCACCGCAAATTTGGATTAGCCGGTGCTGTCGCGCAGAACATCAGCTCGGTGAACTAACCCAAAATGAGTTGTTGCTTCTGAACCATCGTCGGCTTCGATTCCGCATGGACAGAAAGGACGACATCCCCTGGTACTGTCTGGGCCATTCAATCCGACGCAGGGGCCGGCACTCCTCGTCCGATCCACAGTTGGCGAGTTTTGACCAGGCGCCGGGGTTCATTGCCGCTTAGAGGGCGTGCTGCGAAATCTGCTTCGCCGCGCTCGACCAGCCCACGATCGTGCCCAACCTGACCAGTATTCGGCCGTAGATCGAGGCGCCTCGTCGTTGATCTCCGGCTGGGCGGTGGCGTTCAGCGTGCCGCTCGCTCGAAGATCGGCATGTTCGACGATGCTGCCACGTCCGTCCGCACTGGCAGGTATAGCCTAGGTTGGTCGGGCCGCGATCAGGTCTGCCATGCGCTCGGCCATCATGATCACCGGCAGGTTCAGGTTCGCGCGTGGCGCGGTGGGCATGATCGAGGCATCGACGACGCTGAGGCCGCCCACGCCATGCACCCGCCCCGTGGCGCCGTCCACGACCGCGTCGGGGTCGACCGCAGCGCCCATGCGGCAGGTTCCGCAGCAGTGCCATTGGCCGAAGGCATGTGCCTTGACGTAGGCCTCGAGGATGTCGGGCTCGTTCAGCAGCGATTGCAAGCTGATGCCGCTTGAGACGGYGCGCTGGAAGAACAGCTTTCGCAGCGGCGGCAGAGCATCGATGGCGAGCGCAATCGGCGCGGTGATCAGGTAGTTGCGCACGGTCTGGCGGCCCAGCGACTTGGCAAAGCCGCTATAGCTCGAGGCGCCCGGCATCTCGACGAGATCGGCAAGGGGCCGCGTGGCAAAGAGCCTTGCAATAAGGTGGACAGCCGCGCCCATGCGCTGGAGATCGCGATGGTCGGAGAGATAATTGAAGTCCGCTGTCGGCTCCTTGCGCGGATCCGACGATGCCAGCCGCACCTCGCCGCGCGAATGAGCCTTATTGATCCAGGAGATGATTGTGCCGATCCGCGGTCCCAGCGGATGCCAGGCGGATTTGGCGGCGACCATCAGGAACATGTCGGACGGCCCGCACTCCTCGACGCCGGAACTGTAGCGCATGCCGACATGGATATGGCGGCGCGTCGAGTTGCCGAGCCGCGCCGCTGGCTTGATGTAGCCCGAGAGCGAGATGCCGGGGTGCTCCTGCAGATTGGCGCCCACGCCCTGCAGATTGGCCCGGACCTCGATGCCGAGCGAGCGCAGATGCCCGCCTGGGCCGATGCCGGAGCGCATCAGCAGGGCCGGCGAGTGCATGCTGCCGGAGGACACCACGACCTCGCGGGCCGCCAGCCTTTCCTGGCCCTTGCCCCTTGCGATGTCGACGCCGACGACCTGATTGCCCTCCATCGCCAGAGTGAGCACCTGAGTGTTGGTCATGATCGTGAGATTGGGCCGTCGCCGGGTCGCGGCGTCGAGATAGGCCATGGCGGTCGACACGCGATGCTGCCCGTTGTTTGACAGCGTTATAGCAAAATGCCCGTCGCCGAAGGCACCGTTCTGGTCCTTGATGTCTGGTAAACCCTGCGCTTCCATGGCGGCCTCGGCGGCAATGGAGAAGGCCGGCCAGCGCTCATGCGGGATGCGGTGGATCGGGATCGGCCCGCTCTTGCCGTGCAGCGGTCCCGAATAGTCCAGATCCGTCTCAGCCTTGATGAAATAGGGTAGCACGGCGTCCCAGTCCCAGCCCTCGGCGCCGGCCTGACCCCATTCGTTGTAGTCGTCGGGCGTGCCGCGATTGGCGATCTGGCCGTTGATGCTGGAGCCACCGCCGATCAGCATCGGTTGCTCGTAGCGCTTTGCGGGCGGACGGTTGGCCACATTGTGAAGATGCGGCTGAGTCTGCACCAGCAGGTCCGGCCAGTGGTTCTGCGGGTCGAACGCGGCCTTGCCGGGATAAGTGTCGAGGATCGCCGCACCTTCCTCCCCGGGCTTGAGGTCGCGCCCGGCCTCGATCAGCAGGACCTTTCTCGATAGGTCGGCGGAGAGGCGATTGGCCAGGACGCAGCCGGCCGAACCGCCGCCCACGATGATGATATCCCACATGGTGAGGCTCACGATGCTTGCAGAGGCAGGGAAAGGCGGATCAGGCGGAGAGGCCGAGGGCAGCGAAGGCAGCCGCCCCGGCCTCGGCCACCTGCTGGTCCTGAGCGGTCGAGCCAGAGCTGACGCCGATCGCGCCGACCACCTGTGTCCCGGCTCGCAGCGGCATGCCGCCGGCGAGCGTGGTAAAGCGGCCGCCATGCATGTTCTGGATGCCGAAGCCGGGTTCACCCGGTAGGGTCTTGGGCCCGATCGCCCGGGTCTCGACCAGGGTGCCGGCCGCAGTGAAGGCCTTTGCCAGCGCGATCTCGATCGAGGTGAATTTCGCCCCGTCCATTCGGCGGAAGGCCACCAGGTGGCCAGCGGCATCGACGATCGCGATGTTCTGCGGCACGCCGATCTGCGCCGCTTCCCTGGCTGCGGCAGTGATGACGGCCTCAGCCTCGTCGCAGCCGATATTGGAGATGGTATGCATGTCTCAGCCCTTGACCGAACCCTTGGTCAGGCCGGACACGATGAGGCGGCTGAGCAGGGCGAATGCGATGAGGATGGGGAGAATGGCGAGCGTCGCGGAGGCTGTCAGAGGACCCCATTCGCGCCCGAAATAGCCGATGAAATTGTAGATCGCCGGCTGGATCGGCCGCAGGTCCGGCGTGTCGATCATCACCGAGCCGGCCACGAATTCGTTCCAGCAGGCGACGAAGGTCAGCACCCCGGCCGCGCCCAGTGCGGGCCGCGTCAGGGGCAGCATCACGCGCGTCAGGATCTGGAAATGCGTGGCGCCGTCTATGATCGCGGCCTCATCGAGTTCGCGCGGGATGGCTTCCAGCGAGCCCTTGATGATCCAAATCGCCATCGGCAGCTGGTAGGCGGTGTAGATCACCGGCAGCGTGAACCAGGAATTGGTCAGGCCCAGCCGGGTGAAATACAGATAGTTCGGGATCAGCAGGGCGGCCGCGCCGAGCGACAGCGGAATGCTGGCGACGACGAGCATGAACAGCGCCCGGCGCAGTGGGAAATCGAAGCGGTCGAAGGCATAGGCGGCAGGCAGCGCGAGCAGCAGCACGCTCGCCACCGTGACCACGCAATAGAACACGCTCATACGCATATTGCCGAGAAAGCCGCTGTCGACGACGCGCTGGTAGTTCTCGGCCGTCGGTATGAAATCAAACAGCACCGGAGGCGTCCTGAACAGGTCCGGTTGCGACTTGAGCGAGGTGAGCACGCCCCAGAACAGGGGCAGCAAATTGAGGCCGGCCAGCACCAGGAAGAGGGCGGCGATGACGAAGCCGAGCGGGCCGGGCAGGATCGCGCGGGCTCCGACCGGCTGGGCATTCTGCGCTGGGACGGGCCTGGGATGAGCGGCGGAAGAGGCAGCGCTCATCACGTCTTCCACTTCGCGAGCCTGACATAGGCCAGGACGAGCAGGATATTGCCGGCAAACATCACCAGGGCGAGCGCCGTGGCCGAGCCGAGGTCAAAACTCACGAAGGCGCGGTCGAACACCTCGATCGGCAGGATTCGTGTCGCATCGCCCGGTCCGCCGCCGGTCAGGACGAGCGGTGTCTCGACGGTATTGAGGTTGGACAGGGTCAGCACGATCGTGACCAGCAACAGCGGAGTCTTCAAGAGCGGCAGCACGATCAGCCAGAAGATCTGCCAAGGATTGGCGCCATCGATCTTGGCGGCTTCCTCGTAATCGTCGGGAATGCCCTTGAGCCCCGCGAGCAGGATGATCACGGCATAGCCAACCCGCTTCCACACCGAGACGCCAATCAGCAAGGCCATGGCGCTGCCGGGGCTGTTGAGGAGCTGCACGTCGGGGATGCCCGCCATCCGGATCAGCGATCCCACCAGCCCGATATCGCTGACGAAGACCCAGCGGAACAGCAGCGTCGCCACCACCGTCGAGATGATCCAGGGGAGGATGACGATCATCTGGACGACGAAGCCGAGCCGCTGGCCGAGTCGGTTGATCCAGACGGCGAGAGCAAGCGCGATGACCAGTGTCAGCGCGACGKCGGCGCAGGTGAACAGCGCGCTGCGCTCGAACGTGGCGGCGAGCACTGGATCGTCGAGCAGCCGTGCATAGTTTTCCAGGCCCGCGAAATCCGTCGGCGCGCCATACTGGATGCGGAACAGGCTGAACCAGAAGCCGTAGAGGACCGGCGAGAACAGCACCAGCATGAGCAGGGCCATCGCAGGCAGCACGTAATTGACGCCGGCGAGGCGCGAATACATCGTCATCGAGAGCGATCCCTGATCGAAGGCGGAGCCGGATTCGACTCCGCCTGGCTCACGTCAGCGATTGTTCTGACGGTTGAAGCGGGTTTCTGCCTCTTCGAGGGCCGCCTTGACGGCGACGCCTTCGACGATGATGCGTTGCGTCGCCTTGTTCAGCGCCTGCCGGTAGCCGCCGACATTGAACTCAATCGGAGTGAGCCAGCCATATTTGCTCGCCCCCTCGGCGGCGACGCGGATATAGCCGTTGCCCGGCTGGTCGACGAAGGGGGCGACCGCCTTCGCCGTTGATGCCATCAGGGGCGACTGCCCGCCGACGGTGACCCAGATCTTCTCGGCTTCCGCGCCCAACAGGTAGTCTACGAACTTGCCGGYCTCCTCCTTCTGCGTGCCCTTTGACCAGACGCCGACGGCCCAACCGGCCATGACAGCCGGCGAATGGGCGGACTTGCCGTTGCCCGGCCAAAGCATCAGGCCGACATTCTCCTTGCCGAGCTTGGCCTGCAACGTCGAGACGCGCACGCTCGGGCCCTGGATCATGGCGACGCGGTCGGAGGAGAACTGTTCGAAGAGGTCGTCGACCGTCCAGGTCGCCGATTGGGGCGGCGAGACATTGTATTTCTTGACCAGGTCGGTCGCGAAGGTCATGGCGGCGACGCCCGCGGGGCTGGCGAAATTGGCTTTTCCGTCCGGCTTGAACAGCGTCTCGCCCTCTCCGAGAAGATAGGGGATCATCATGTGCGGGTCGGCCTGCTGCTCGCTGAAGCCCTGGGCATAGCCATAGCGCGTCACCTGGCCTCCGGCGTTCTTCACCGTCAGCTTCTCGGCGGCGGCGCGGAAGTCATCCCAGGTCTTGATCGAAGCCGGGTCAATGCCGGCAGCCTTCATCAGATCCGCGCGGTAGACGATCGAGATGTAGTTCGGCGAGGCGAACAAGGCATATTGTTTGTCGCCCTTCTTGGTCAGGTCCCAATAGGCGCTGGCATGGTCCTTGACCTGGTCTGCCGGCCATTTTTTGATGAACAGCTCGTTGAGGTCGGCCAGCGATCCGGAGCCGATCGCGTCGCCAAGGAAATCGGTCACCACCCAACTGATGTCGGGCGCGTTGCCGGCGCGATGGGCCGCCAGGAACTTCGGTGTCATCTGATCCCAGACCTGCGTCTC
Source organism: Allobosea sp. 05T422_2 (assembly GCF_056396265.1). Lineage (NCBI taxonomy): Bacteria > Pseudomonadati > Pseudomonadota > Alphaproteobacteria > Hyphomicrobiales > Alloboseaceae > Allobosea > Allobosea sp. 05T422_2. The sequence goes on from NZ_JBFTLD010000072.1 coordinate 22,399, forward strand.
CACGACGATCTTCGTGCCGGGATTGGCGGCCTCGTAATTCTTGATGATCTGCGCCAGGGCCACCTCGCGCGGCGTCGTCCCTGTGGCGCTCAGGAACGTCCACATTCGGATCGTCTTGGTCTGCGCCAAGACCGGAGCCTGTGGAACAAGCGCGCCTGCAGCCACGAAACCGAGCGCCGCCAGGCCATTTAGAACGTGACGTCTCTTCATGTTCATTTCCTCCCCATGAAAAAGCGGCCGATTAGGTTCGGCTCTGTGCGAGTTCTTCGATCAGATTGCGGGCCTTGAGATCAGCCAGCGCGTCCTTGAGCGAGCGGCCCAGATGGGCGCGCACCGCCTTCGCGYAGTCGTTGGGATTGCGGTCGCGCAGCGCTTTGATGATGGCGCGGTGCTCGACGGCTTCCGAGGCATGGCGCGTGCGCCAGGATTCGATGCCGCGCTGGATCCAGGCGTTCAGCACCTGCATCTGGATTCCGCGATAGGTCGAGAGCAGCAGGTCGTTGCCGCTGAACTCGACGATCTTGTGATGGAAGCTCGCGTTCTGCTCATGTCGATTCTTGTGCGAGATCTCCTGCRGATCGACTTCGAGGCGGCGCTGGACCTCCTCGATCGCGTCGACAGCCGTGATGTCGAGGCTGCCTTCGTTCAGGCGTCCGATCATCAGTTCGCCGGCCATCAGCTCGATTGCGAGCCGCACCTGCCAGAGGTCGAGAACCTGCTTCGCGTCGGGGTCGCGGATGTGATAGCCGCGCCGCTGGATGACCTCGATGAAGCCCTCCGCCGCCAGTCGCATCAGGGCCTCGCGCACCGGAGTCAGGCTGACATTGAAATGCTCGGCGAGCTTTTCCGGATAGAGCCGCGTGCCCCGCTCGAAGTAGCCGAAGACGATCATGTCGAGCAGCGTGCGCCGCAAGGTCTCGGCGAGCGTCTCGCCGGGCTTGCCGACGAGTTCGCCCATGTCTCCGGGGCTACGCACTGATATGGATGACATCGCCCCGCTCCGCGTTGGTCTCGAGGCCGTTCACGACGTAACGGGCAAGGCGTGCTAGATCCGGCTCGCCCCCGTGACCCGGGAAATCCTGAGCGACGAGTTGCCCGGCTTCCGTGACGAGTGGGCGCACCGCCATGTTGTCGCGCAGCGGGTTCAGCAGCCGGTTTGCCTCATAGCCATGGACGGCTGGCGCCGCCCGGCAGGTATGCACTGCCGCCGAGACGGCGACGCAGCTGCCGACGCCATGCGGTGCCATCAGGATGCCGGAGCGCGCACAGAGCGCGCCGATCGCCATCAGACCCGACACGCCACCCGCGCGTGAAATATTTGGCTGCAGGAAATCGACCGCATCGGCAGCGACCAGTTTGGCGTGAGCGGCGAGCGTAAAATCGTTCTCGCCCGCTGCTACCGGCACGGGCGAAGCCCTGCGCACCTCGGCGAGGGCCTGGGGATCATCAGGCGGCACCGGCTCCTCGAACCAGCCGATATTGTAGGGAGCGAGCGCCTTGGCGACCGCGATCGCCGTAGGCACGTCATAGGCGCAATTCGCATCGAGATAGAGCGCCTTATCAGACCCCATTTCGCCGCGCACGGCAGCGATATGATCGATATCGATCGCGAGGCCGCGGCCGACCTTGAGCTTGATGGCGGTGTAGCCCTGATCGAGATAGGCCCGCGCGGCGCGCGCCGACTTGTCGGGATGATCCTGGAAGCCGACGGGGCTGACATAGGTCGCGACCGGGCCCGGCGAGCCGCCCAGCAGCGTCGCGAGCGGCAGGCCGGCGGCCCGCGCCTTGAGATCCCACAAGGCGATGTCGACGCCGCTCAGAGCTTCGATGGCGGGTCCGCGCGTGCTGCCCATCGCCGTGAAATAGCGCTCGAGGTCCCCGAGCATCTCGTTGGGATCGCCGATCTCGGCGCCGATCAGCACCGGCGCGATGACACCGTTGATGATCGCAGTCGCCGCGCCGGCATGGGGCAGGCCAAAAGCCTCGCCATAGCCGATGGCGCCGTCATTGCTCTCGACGATGACCAGCGTCGAAACCTGGCCGGTGCGGGGAATCCGCCGAAAGTGAGCGGCCGGAGCGAGCAGTTCTGCGGGCACCTTCTCGATGCCGCCGAACACATCCGCGAACCGTGCTTCGAGCTGGATCGCCTTGAGTCGAGAAATCTTCAACGTCGCGCCTCCGATATTATAAATTATAATTTATTTTTTTTGGCGCGCCGTCAAGATGGAGTGGCCGACAAGATCGTCGCCTGCGACATGAAACTTGGCCAGGGAGYGTGCCCTCTCGTTTAGTGAGCGGCCGAGCGTATCGTCCATACGCTTCGCGCCTGGGCACTCCGGCCGATGAAGCGCATTTCGTTGGCGCGGATGAAAAGGGCTGATTTGGAGAGTGACTGGCACTCACGTCTTTTCGACAATCCGGGGAAGCAAGTCCTAAGCGCTCGCGGCATCACGGCCGCTGGGCTGGCGCCCTGCTCGATGCGCCGGATGACGGAATCATTCCAGCGGCGCCTAAGAGAGCATTGCCGACGCAGGGCAGCGGCAAGAGCTAGGCTCAGGACTCGTTGATCAGAGCCAGAAGATGACGGCCGCGGCGATACAGATTGCCGAGAAGAAAGTGTGGGCGCAGCGGTCGTATCGTGTGGCGATGCGTCGCCAGTCTTTGAGCTTAGCGAAGAGGTTCTCGACCTTGTGGCG
>NZ_JBFTLD010000073.1:0-24877 GCF_056396265.1 Allobosea sp. 05T422_2
ATCTGCTCAACACCACGCCGCTGACCGAGACTGGACCGCGGGATCTGCTCGGCGAGCCGCACTCCATGGCGGCGTGGCTTGCCGCGGCTGGGCTGGGGGAGGCGGAGACGCCTGAAACCGGGTTTGAGCTCAAGAGCTTGCGGGAAACCCTTCGCCCGACCTTTGACCTGTTGCGGCAGGGCAAGCCGCTGCCGGAAGGGTCTATCGATGTGATCAACCGCCTGCTCGTGCCGGCGGCCGAGYGTTATCAGTTGCAAAGGGGTGACGAGGGCTACGCGCTAATCTCCGTGGCCGATCGGGGCGTCGGAGCGGCGTCGAGGATCTCGCTGGATTTCGCCCGCTTCGTCTGCGACCACGAGCCGGCTCGGCTCAAGCACTGCGCCAACCATGACTGCGTGATGGTGTTCTACGATCGAGGGCGAAACAACACGCGGCGCTGGTGCACGATGAGCACCTGCGGCAACCGCGACAAGGTCGCCCGCTTCCGGGCGCGCAAGAGCCAATGATGCGGTGCCGCCGCAGGCATCACTGTGGCCCCGCTGCCCTTTTTCCGCTGCGATTGCCGTGTTAAGCCGCAGCCCCCGTCTTCTGGCGGGAGGGGAGATTCGTAGCAGAAGATGCGGTCCGTCAGCAGATTGTCGAAGGTCGCGGCCCTGGCCGCTCCAGCTCTCGCGGCCCTGATGGCCGCCCAGCCTGCGAAGGCCGACCGCATCCGCAATCCGACGGCGGTTTTTGCGGGTCTCGACAAGATCACCGGTCGGATCATCTCCTTCGAGGTGGCGATCGACGAGACCGTTCAGTTCGGTGCGCTGCAACTGACGCCGCGCGTTTGCTGGACCCGCCCGCCGACGGAGAACCCGCAGACCACCTCCTTCGTCGAGGTGGACGAGGTGACCTTCTCGAACGAGTACCGGCGCATCTTCACGGGCTGGATGTATGCCGCGAGCCCTGGTCTGCATGGCGTCGAACACGCGATCTATGATGTCTGGCTCACCGACTGCAAGGGCGGTACCGAGCTCGTGGTCGATCCGAAGGATCCGGAAGCGCCGCCGCCACCGGAAGAGCGCAGGCCGCGCACGCCGCCACGCGACGTCAACCAACTGCCGCCGGGCACCCAACTGCCTCCTGGCACCCAGCTCCCCCCCGGACAGCGCATGGATGTGGCTCCGCCGCGTGGTGTGCCGGTTGAGCCGCGTCAGGCGCCGAGCCAGCGCTTCTTCCCGACCAATCCTGTTCCTGGACGTGATMCCGCCGGCAATAACTGAGGCAGGGGCAAGAGCATGCTGCGAAAAAGTGGCAACGGTTTTTCGCATAAAGCATGCTCTAAACTATAAGAGTTGATCACGCTGCATTTGGACAATTTCGTTCAAACGCAGCGTGATCAAGGGCTGAACTCAGATGAGCTCAGTCAGGGCCTCGCGACCGCCGATGTCCTGGCCTTTTGGCCAGCTCCACCATTCCGCGTCATKGGCGATCGCGGCTTCGAGCAGCATGCGATAGGCCTCGCGTGGCACTTCCTGTGTGCCGAACTGGGCAAGGTGCGTGGTCTGGAACTGGGCATCGAGCAGGCGGTAACCGCCGCGCTTCAGCCGGGCCACCAGATGGACGAGCGCGACCTTCGAGGCGTCAGTCGCCCGATGAAACATGCTCTCGCCGAAGAAGGCTGCGCCAAGGGACAGGCCGTAGAGCCCGCCAACCAACTTTCCATCGCGCCAGCATTCGACGCTGTGCGCGTGCCCGAGTTCGTGAAGTGCGCCAAACAGCTCCCTGATCCGCGTATTGATCCAGGTATCGGGCCGGTCCGGGCGCGCTTCGGCGCAGGCCGCGATGACGTCTTCGAAGGCGGTGTCGACCCGGATCTCGAAGGGATCGGCGCGGAGCTTACGGGCAAGGCGTGAAGGCAGATGGAAGTTCGCGAGCGGGATCACGCCCCTGACCTCGGGCTCGACCCAGAACAGGTTTGGATCGTCGGCGCTCTCCGCCATCGGGAAGATGCCGGCTGCATAAGCGCGCAGCAGGATCTCCGGCGTGATCACGGGCGAGCGTACTGGCGCTGAACGAGCCTTCATGTGCAGATGGGAGCGTGAGCGCGGCGCCAAGTCAAACGCGAAAGCTGCGCTCTTTCGTCATGGCCGGTCCCATCGCGACCGTCCCCGTCACTGTGGCGGGGCTGGCGATCGAGACATCGCAGGATGTCGATGCCCGCCATTGGGCGGGCATGACAGGCCGTGACCGGCGCTATTGTCCCTCGGGCCCCATGCCGCCCGCGGCCAGGAACTTTTCGAGCCAGTGGATATTGTAGTCGCCGTTCAGGATGTCGGGATTGCGCACGAGCGTGCGGAACAGCGGCAGGGTCGTGTCAACACCGTCGACGACGAACTCGTCGAGCGAGCGGCGCAGCCGCATCAGGCATTCCGCCCGGTTGCGACCATGGACAATCAGCTTGCCGACCAGAGAGTCGTAATGGGGCGGGATCGAGTAGCCCTGGTAGGCCGCAGAATCGACGCGGACGCCAAGCCCGCCCGGCGTATGGAACGAGGCGATCTTGCCCGGGGAGGGGCGGAAATTCGCCGGATGCTCGGCATTGACGCGACACTCGATGGCGTGGCCCTCGATGATGATGTCGCTCTGCTTGAGCGAGAGCGGCGCGCCGGCGGCGATGCGGATCTGCTCGTTCACCAGATCAATCCCGGTGATCATCTCGGTGACCGGATGCTCGACCTGGATGCGGGTGTTCATTTCGATGAAATAGAACTCGCCATCCTCGTAGAGGAACTCGATCGTGCCGGCGCCGAGATAGCCGAGATCGGCCATCGCCTTGGCGCAGATCGAGCCGATCCGGTCTCGCTCGCCGGCATTGAGCGCGGGCGAGGGGCCTTCTTCCCAGACCTTCTGGTGGCGGCGCTGCAGCGAGCAGTCGCGCTCGCCGAGATGGATGGCATGGCCGCGGCCGTCGCCAAGGATCTGGATTTCAATGTGGCGCGGCTTCTCGAGATATTTCTCGATATAGACAGCGTCATCGCCAAAGGCGGCTTTGGCCTCGGTTCGCGCCGTCTGGAGCGCCACGACGAGATCATCCTCGCTGCGCGCCACCTTCATGCCGCGCCCACCGCCGCCGGCCGCGGCCTTGATGATCACGGGAAAGCCGATATCGCGCGCGATGCGCAGGGCTTCCGCATCCTCGCTGACGCCGCCCTCCGAGCCGGGGACGCAGGGAATGCCGAGGCGCTTGGCCGTGCGCTTGGCTTCGATCTTGTCGCCCATCACCCGGATATGCTCGGCCTTGGGACCGATGAAGGCGATGTTGTGCCGCTCGAGAATCTCGGCGAAGCGGGCGTTCTCCGACAGGAAGCCGTAGCCGGGATGGACCGCATCGGCGCCTGTGATCTCGCAGGCCGCGATCAGGGCCGGAATGTTGAGATAGCTCTCGCGGGCGCTCGGGGGGCCGATGCAGACGCTCTCGTCGGCGAGGCGCACATGCATGGCATTGGCATCCGCGGTCGAATGGACCGCGACGGTCGCAATGCCGAGCTCCTTGGCCGCGCGCAGGACGCGCAGCGCGATCTCTCCGCGGTTGGCGATCAGGATCTTGTCGAACATCTTCGGCTCGTCCGCGCCCGCTGCCCCGCTCACTCGATCACCAGAAGCGGCTCGCCGTATTCGACCGGCTGCCCGTCCTCGACCATGATCGCCGTGACCTTGCCGGCGCGCGGCGCGACGATGTCGTTGAAGGTCTTCATCGCCTCGACGAGAAGGACCCGCTCACCCGCCTTTACCTCCTGGCCGATCTCGACGAAGGGCTTCGCTTCAGGCGAGGGGCGGCGATAGGCGGTGCCGACCATCGGGGAGGGCACGGTGCCGGGGTGGGCGGCTGCCGACTTGACCTCGACCGGCGCGGTCGCGACCGGTGCATGGGCCATGGCCGGGGCATGCGAGGCGACGGGCACCTGCACGGTTGCGGAGATGGTGCGGGCCACACGGACGCGCAGATCACCCTTCTCGACCTCGATCTCGGACAGGTCGGTCTCGTTGAGGAGCTGCGCGAGTTCGCGCACCAGTTCGGGATCGATCGGGCTCTTGGTCGCCATGGCGGGTTTCACCGTCTTCGTCGTCTTGGTTGAGAGGATGGGCAGCCGCGAGGCGCCACCCTGCTGGATTGAGCCGGCCCGTTCAGGCCGCCGTCTTTTCCGCGCGCTTCTGGAGAAGCGGCACGATCGCGTCGAAAGCAAGGTCGTAGCTGGCGACGCCGAAGCCGCAGATCACGCCAACGCAGACCGGTGCCATGTAGGAATGGTGCCGGAATTCCTCGCGGGCGTGCACGTTGGAGACATGGACCTCGATGGCGAGGGCCTCGGTGCCCTTGATCGCATCGCGCAGCGCGACGGAGGTGTGGGTGTAGGCGCCGGCATTGATGATGATGCCGGCTCCCGCCAGCCCTGCCTGCTGCACGCGGGTGACGAGCTCACCTTCGAAATTGGTCTGGCTGAAGGTCAGCTCGACCCCGGCAGCGGCGGCCCTCGCCTTAAGGCGTTCCTCGACGCCGGCGAGCGTCACCGAACCGTAGGTTCCGGGCTCGCGGGTGCCGAGCAGATTCAGATTGGGTCCGTTCAGGACGTGGACGGCGACCATGGCTCGCGTTGATTCCTCAAGCCGCGAAGCTGCGGCGTCGGCGTCGTCTTAACCGGAACGGCGGGACAGGGGAAGCCTGTGACGCCGGCCTGCGATGAGAGCCACCACAGGCCGGCCGGTTTCATCAGCCGCTGCAGGTGGCCTTGCCGCATTTGCGGACGGCTTCGATCTTCTCCTTCAGCGCCGCGGCGCCAACGGCGCCGAAGACAACTTCGTCACCGATGATGAAGGCCGGAGTGCCGGTCAGGCCGAGCCGATCGCCGAGTGCGACAGTGGACTCGATCGCGGCGCGGGTTGCAGGCGCGTCCATGTCCTTGCGGGCGCGCTCGACATCGGCGCCGGCGTCCTTGGCGATCTCCAGCGCCTTGGCGCCGTTGATCCGGCCCTTGGTCGCCATCAGCTTGTTGTGGAAATCCCAGTACTTCTGGCCCTGCAGCTGGTTCTTCACGGCGATGGCGACACGGCTCGCCTCGACCGAATCGGGGCCGAGGATCGGGAAATCCTTGATCACGACGCGCAGCTTCGGGTCGTCCTTGGCGAGGGTGCGGACATCGTCGAGCGCCCTTTTGCAGAAGCCGCAATTGTAATCCATGAACTCGATCAGGGTGACATCACCCTGCGGATTGGCGGCGATGATCGATGTCGCGGGATCGACGAGGTTCGCCTTTTCGCTGGCGACGGCGCTGCGCTGTGCCTCGGCCTGAGCGACCTGATTGCGGCGCTCGAGTTCGACGAGCGCTTCCTGGATCAGTTCAGGGTTCTTCAGCAGCGTCTCGCGAATGAGATCGGTGACGGCCTTGCGCTGTTCGGGTGACAGGGGCTGTCCCTGCGCCTGAACCGGAGCGGCGGCCAGGGTTACGGCGAGGCCGAGCCCGCCCAAGACCAGACCCGCGCGCCTGATTCCGGCGAAGGCCGGGCGGAGCAGGGTGAACAGAGCCATGTCGTCATCCTTTCGGGCTCGCCGGCCCTTGGCCACGGCAAGCGTTGAACCGGTCATCTTGCGCCCCTTCTCCGCTCTCGCGCGGGCAGCGTCAATTCACAGCTTTGCCAGCGGTTGCGGCGGGAGCATGACCTGACCTGTGCGCAGCGTCGCTMAACACCATTGCGAATGCGATGGTCGGTCACCTCCTGTCGCCGAGTTGGAGACGGGGCAGGCGCAAGCCGGCCTCTCGAAGGAGGCCCCCCGGTCGTCGTCTGTGCCACAAACGGCTTCCCACGCTCCCTCCTGATGCTCTAGGGCACTGCTTCAAGTGGCGGGCGGGGCTCCGCCGGTTCCCGACGCGAGATCTGCATGACAACCGATGTTCACCGCCTAGCGACGCCGCCCGCGCTCTCCGCTCGTGCGGCCGAGGTCGCACCCTTCATCGTCATGGACGTGATGAACCAGGCCGCAGCGATCGAGCGGGCCGGTGGTTCGGTCGTGCATATGGAGGTCGGGCAGCCTTCGGCGCCGACACCGGCCAGCATCCGCGCTGCAGCGGCGCGCGCGCTCGAGCATGGTCGCATCGGCTATACGCAGGCGCTCGGCACCGACTCTCTCAGGGCGCGTATCGCGCGCCACTATCAGGACGCCTATGGCGTCAGCATACCGGCCGAGCGTGTCATCGTGACCACCGGTTCGTCGGGTGGCTTCATTCTCGCATTCCTCGCCTGTTTCCAGCCGGGCGCACGCGTCGCGATCACGGCGCCGGGCTATCCGGCCTATCGCAACATCCTGACCGCGTTGGGGCTGGAACCGGTCGCGATCGAGGTCGGTCCGGAGACCCGCTACGCGCTGACCCCGGACCTGATTGCGAAAGCTCACGCCGAGCGCCCGCTCGCGGGCGTCCTGACCATGAGCCCGGCCAATCCGACCGGCGTGGTGATGGCACCAGACGCGATCGCTGCCGTCGCCGCTGAATGCCGCCGCCTTGGGTTGTGGTACATTTCCGACGAAATCTATCACGGCTTGACCTATGAGACGCCCGCGACGACGGCGCTGAGCGCCGATCAGGACGCGATCATCGTCAATTCGTTCTCGAAATATTACTGCATGACGGGCTGGCGCGTCGGTTGGCTCGTGGTGCCGCAGCGCATGGTGCGCACGATCGAGCGGTTGCAGCAGAATTTCTCGATCTCGGTGCCGTATCTCAGCCAGGTGGCGGGTGAGGCGGCCTTCGATGCGAATGCCGAGTGCGAGGCAATCAAGGCCGGCTATGCCGCCAACCGAGCCTATTTGCTGAAGGCTTTGCCTGAAATCGGCCTGGGCGATTTCCTGCCTGTCGACGGGGCCTTCTACATCTATCTCGACATCGGACGATATTCGAACGATTCCATGGCCTTCTGCCGCGATGTGCTCGAACAGGCTCATGTTGCGATCACCCCCGGCCTCGATTTCGACGGGGGGCGTGGCGCACGCACGGTGCGACTTTCCTTCGCCGGTTCGCTGGCTGAATGCGAGGACGCGGTCTCGCGCTTGGGCATGTGGCTGAAACGGCGCTGAGAGCCTGTAACGATGCCAGCGCGGAATGCTTGCCAAACGGATGTATTCCCGTCCAAGTCATAGGAGAGCAGACAAGGGGAACCGGTTTTGATGCGAGCTTTCTTTGCGTCTTCGCGCGGTCATGCCCTCCCGGCGGCGCTGGTCCTCCTTGCCTTTCTGCTCATCGGATCGGGATCCGCAGCGTTCGCCCAGGCGTCCGGTGACAACAGCGTGACCCTGATCCTGCGCGGGGACGAGGCGCCCGACGCGCTGCGCAAGACCATCACGACGCTGGAGGCGGGGGGGCGCAAGGTCATTCTCCGCATGGCTGGCCCCGGCGAGGCCGTCGCAACTGCACCGGCGGCAGCGGCCACACCTGTCAAGCCCGCGCCTGCGGAAACGCGCGTTGCGGTTGCCGAAACGCGGCTGGAGGAGGTTGCCAACCATTTCGTCGAAGGGTTCGACTATGGCAACGCCTCGATCCCGTCCGCGACGCGCATACCGAGCGACTGGGCTCGCGCCTGGGCCGCAAATCAGAATGGCGCCACGGGAATGTCGGCGGGGGCCCGCGTCCTGCTCGTCCTGTTTGCCGCCACGGCTTTCGCCGTCATCCTCTGGAAAATGACGCGCGGCTTGATCGCCAAGCGCCTGGTGCCGCGGGACGACACGCTCTTCGAACGGTTCGTTGCCTCCTCGATCGGCCTTTTGCACGATTTCGCCGCGCTCGTGGCCCTATGGCTCGCCGGGCGAACCCTGGTGCGGTGGCTTCTGCCGCAGCTCGATTTCGCGCAACACATCGCCACGGCCGAACTTTACGGACTGGGGATGTTGTGGTCGTTCGCGATGGCCGGGAGGTTCCTGCTTTCCCCGGGGAACCCGGCGCGGCGCATCCTGCCTCTGCCGCGCGCCGAACGGCATTTCGGGCTGATCATGATCTATGCCTTCTTCGGGCATATCGTTCTGGTCGTGAACGCGCTCGGCGAAGGCTCGGCGTCGGATCCTGCCTCGATTGCCGGATGGTTCGCGGTGTCCTCGCTCCTGCTGACGGCCTACAAGGTCTGGTGGTTCTGGTACGCACGGCATGACCTTGTCAGCCTGGCGCAGCCCGGCCCCTCGGCAAGCGGCTTGCGCCGCTTGGTTGCTGCGGCGACGCCCTGGCTCTTGATGGCGAGCGCCGTGTTGATCTGGGCCGTGGGCCGCAGCGCCGCTGTCATGCCTGATGGCGCGCACTGGGGCGTCAAGGCGGGGACCACGCAGTTCATCGTCGTGCTTGCTCCGATCGTGGCGTCGGGGCTTGGGGCGCTGATCCGCTCGTGGCTGAACTGTCGCACCGTGGAGCGCGAGCAGACCCCACTCTCGAGTGCGATGGGCAGGACCTTGCAATCGAGCGTGGTGGGCTTCGTCTGGCTCTGCGCCCTCTATTTGCTGGTCCGGCTCTGGAGCGGTTTCGTCATGGACGCCGATGCGCCCGATACCGTGTCGTTCGGTCAACGCCTCCTCAGTGTCGCCTCCCTGGCCTTCATGGGATGGATCGCGCTGACCTTCCTGCGTGCCTTCTTCGATGCCTATACGCCGCGTGCCGTGCATGCAGGGCCGACAGACGAGGAAGCTCCCCCCGACGACCATGTCCCGTCCAGGCTCGGCACGGTGCTCCCGGTGCTGCGCGGTGTCGTGCTCGGGGCCGTGATCGGCCTGACCAGCCTTGTCGTGCTATCACGGCTGGGTGTCGATATCGGGCCCCTCTTGGCCGGCTTCGGCATCCTGGGCCTCGCCGTGTCCTTCGGTTCGCAAGCGCTCGTGCGCGATATCGTCTCCGGCTTCTTCTTCATGGTCGAGGATGCCTTCCGCGTCGGCGAATACGTCGATACGGGGCGGCTCAAGGGCACGGTCGAGAAGATTTCGCTACGCTCGGTACAACTGCGCCATCAGAGCGGACAGATCCATACAGTGCCCTTCGGCCAGATCCCGTCCCTGACCAATGCCAGCCGCGACTGGGCAACGGTGAAGTTCAACGTCCGGCTCGACCGCTCCGCCGATATCGAGAAGGCGCGCAAGACAATCAAGAAGATCGGCCTCGCGTTGCTGGAGGACCCGGAATTCGGACCTCACTTCATCGCGCAGCTCAAGATGCAGGGTGTGGCCGAGATTGCCGACACTGCGATCGTCATCCGGCTGAAATTCACCGCCAAGCCGGCTCAGGCCGGTGCGCTCCAGCGTGAGGCGCTGAAGCGGATGTATCAGGCGCTCAACGATGCCGGCGTAGCCTTTGCCTCGAACGCCGTGACCGTCAGGGGCGGTGAAGGGCAGGCCTCTGCCGGGGCCGCCGCATCGATCACGACCATCCAGCCGCCGACGCCGCTGGCGCCTTCGGCCGGGTAGGGTCTCAACGGCTGGCTTCGAGGATGAAGAAGAAGCCGAAGCCAATGGCTGTCAGCAGGAGGCCAAGCCCGAGTCCGAGGCGGGCGGCAGAAATCTGGGCGACGAGTTGGGTGCGAAAGCCCGCTCGCTCTGCCTCATGCTCACGGCCATGCTTGTGGAATTGGCTGGCATAGAGATCCGGCGTCATCTGGTGGCCGACGGGCCGGTTTTCCTCGAGCTCGAAGCGGATCGCCACGAAGGCGATGAAGAGGCCGAGCAAGCCGACGCCGAACCAGCCGATCGCCTGCAAAGCCAGCCAGGCGAGACCAAGCAGCGCCGCGACGCAGACGACGACGAGCGCCAGTCGCTCAAAATTTCTCGGCGGCGGCATCGACGGTCACCCCCTTAACGAAGAAGGCCGCTGCGAGTGATCGCAGCGGCCTGAAGTCTTACTTGCGTCCGGCGAGCTTGTTCCACCAGCCGCCGCGCTTTGGCCGGTCCGGATCCGGCGGGGTCAGGACGACCGCGACGGGTTCCTCGACGACACGCGGTGCAGGTTCGGGAGCGGGCTCAGCTTCGGAGGTGATCGGCGTCTCGATCGGAGCAGCCGGAGCTTCGACTGCGGGGGCGGGAGCCTCGGCGGCGACGCCGTCCTCGGTGATCGGCACGACCTTCTTGCGTGCCCGACTACGCTTCGGCTTCTCGGCCGGTGCGGCCTCGGCGGCGACGGTCTCCGTCACCCCCTCGGCTGCCTTCGCCGCTTCGGGGGCTGCCTCTTGCTCGGTTTCGGCCTTGGTCTTGCGCGTGCTGCGGCGGGCGCGGCGCGGCTTGGCTTCTTCGACGGCTTCGGCTGCAGCCTCGGCGACAGGCGCTTCGGCCGGCTCGGCTACGGGAGCCGGGGCGGCTTCCGCGACAGCGGGGCTGTCGGCGTGCTCGTCGCCATCCTCGTCGCCTTCATCGCCTTCGGCGTCGCTGCCGCCCTCGATCTGCTGGCCGTTCGCATCGCGCTCGCCACCACGCCGGCGCCGCCGACGGCGGCGGCGCTTGCGTCCGCCGTCCCCACGGGCTTCGCCATCCCCGCGTTCCGCAACGGCGTCTGCCTGGGTAGCGTCTTCCTGCTCGTCTTCGCTTCCTCCGGCAGCCTCCGCCTCGGCTGCTGCATCGAGCGCATCGTCATCGACATGCGCGATCGCCTCGGCCTTGAACGGGCTCGGAACGACGCGGCCTTCATTGCCGACGAACTCGCCGCGCTCGACCTCGAAATAGCGGGTGCCGAGCAGGGTCGCGTCGGCCGAGACCGTGATCGCGACGGCGAAGCGTGTCTCGAGATCGGTGAGATGCGCGCGCTTCTGGTTGAGGACATAGAGCGCCACTTCCGGCCGCGTCCGGACCGAAAGATTGTGCGAGGCGCTCTTGATCAGGGTCTCCTCCAGCGCGCGCAGGATCTGCAGCGCCACCGAGGAGGTCGAGCGGATCATGCCGGCACCCGCGCAGTGCGGGCAGGGGACCGAGGAGCTCTCGAGGACGCCGGTGCGGATGCGCTGACGCGACATCTCCAGCAGGCCGAAGGCCGAAATCCGGCCGACCTGGATGCGCGCACGGTCGTTCTTGAGGCAGTCCTTGAGCTTCTTCTCGACGGCGCGGTTGTTGCGGTTCTCCTCCATGTCGATGAAATCGATMACGATGAGACCGGCAAGATCGCGCAGCCGGAGCTGGCGGGARATTTCCTCCGCCGCTTCCAGATTGGTCTTGAGAGCCGTGTCCTCGATATTATGTTCGCGGGTCGAGCGGCCCGAGTTGATGTCGATCGCGACCAGGGCTTCGGTCTGGTTGATGACGATATAGCCGCCGGACTTCAGCGTGACGGTGTTCGAGAACATCGCGTCGAGCTGGCTCTCGACGCCGAACGAGGCGAAGAGCGGGGTCTGGTCGCGATAGGCCTTCACGCTCTTGGCATGGCTCGGCATGAGCATGCGCATGAAGTCCTTGGCCTCGCGGTAGGCCTCCTCGCCGGCGACATGAACCTCGTCGATGTCCTTGTTGTAGAGGTCGCGGATCGAGCGCTTGACGAGGTTTCCTTCCTCATAGACGAGCGCCGGCGCGACGGAGCCGAGCGTGAGTTCGCGCACGCTCTCCCACATCCGCATCAGATACTCGTAGTCGCGCTTGATCTCGACCTTGGTGCGCGAGGCGCCGGCCGTGCGCAGGATGATGCCCATCCCTTCCGGCACCTCCAGTTCCTGGGCGATTTCCTTGAGGCGCTTGCGGTCCTCGGCATTGGTGATCTTGCGCGAGATGCCGCCGCCCTTGCCGGTGTTCGGCATCAGCACCGAATAGCGGCCGGCGAGCGAGAGATAGGTGGTGAGCGCCGCGCCCTTGTTGCCGCGTTCTTCCTTGACGACCTGGACCAGGATGATCTGGCGGCGCTTGATCACCTCCTGGATCTTGTACTGGCGGCGCGAGTGGCGCGGGCGCTCCGGCATATCGTCCAGGGCGTCGCCGCCGCCGAGCTGCTCCGGCTCTTCCTGCGGCTCGTCGTGGCCGTGGTCGTCGCTGTCTTCGCCGTTCTCGTCCTCGTCATTCTCGGACGGACGGCGCCCTTCCTCGTTGTCAGCGGACGCCTCGCCGACTTCTGCAGAGGCTTCGATCACGGTCTCGAAGGTCAGGGGCGCAGCGTTCTCGACGACGGTCTCGTCACTCGATTCTGCGACCTCCGGTGCAAAATACTCGCCGAAGGCGGGCGCGCCTTCGTTGACCATGGCGGCTTCCTTGCCGTCGGTCTCGACGACATCGGCGCTGACGGTCTCGTCGTTGCTCGCCTTCTTGGCGCGTCCGTCGCGGTCACGCCGGCCGCGGTCGCGGCGGCCGCGCTTCTCGCGGCGTTCCTCGTCGCGCTCTTCCTCGCGGTCGGCGCGTGCCTCCTCGGCGAGCAGGGCCTGCCGGTCGGCCACCGGAATCTGGTAGTAGTCCGGATGGATTTCGGAGAAGGCGAGGAACCCGTGACGGTTGCCGCCATATTCGACGAATGCGGCCTGGAGCGAAGGTTCGACCCGCGTCACCTTCGCCAGATAGATATTGCCCCGCAGCGGCTTGCGGCTGGCAGATTCGAAATCAAATTCCTCGACGCGCGAGCCGCGCACCACCACGACCCGGGTCTCTTCCGGGTGTGTTGCGTCGATAAGCATCTTGTTGGCCATAAGAGATTTCCATTGGCGCAGCCGCCGACAGGACCCGCCGGGCTGCKGAAGGATATCCGCTGCCGCGGGCAGGGGCGCCGCGCATGAGCCGGCATGAACCGGCATGTTGCAGGAGGGAGTGAGGGATCAGGACGCGATGGCGGATCGGGAAGCCTGCCCGGGCAAAAAGCCCGCCGCAGTCCCGAAGGTATGGACGATGCACCGATGAGCTAAGCGGCGTCGTATGCCCCGACATCTGACCTAACCTGCAGTGCGTGCGTCGAAGACGATTGCACCGCGTTTGCACGCTCGCGAAAGACTGCCATGCGTCGAACCTCATGCCTGACGCAGGCCGTCCGCGGACGATCCGTTGGCGGCTGCCCTGCCGCGACAAGTCCTGTAAGGGCCTGTCGCTTCGCCGTGTCCCGGACGCCAACGGATCCTCGAATCCGGATGCGCGCTACGGGTGGCTTTGCAATGCAACCACCCCCATTACAGACAGGTGACAGTGATTTGCAAGTCACATCGCTTGGGCAACATCATGGCGGTGGCGCCGGGGCGGTTCTCGCCATCACAATTGCGTGGTAACCGGCTGTTAAGCTTCTGCGTCGCTATGGTTAAGCCTTGGTGACGCCAATGGGATCCATTCGCCTGACGTTCCATTCCCACAGCGCTGGCCTGAACCGGCTGACGGTTTCAGGCGTGGTCCGTCTGATGCTCGGGTCCTGGTTGATTCTAGCGCCATGCGCGCCGGTAAACGCCAATCCTGCGCCCAGGCCTGCAAACGAGTTTCCAGTCGCGACCGATGCCAGGATCGAGCAGGCCGGTGAGGTCGTCAGGCTCACCATGGCGCTCTCGCGTCCCGTCGAGATCAGCGCCTCGGTGATGGCCGCGCCCGATCGGGCGGTGATCGACCTGCCATCGGTCAATTTCCAGGTTCAGCCGAATACGGCGCGCAAGAATGCCGGCTTCGTCAGCGCCTTCCGTTTCGGGATGTTCACGGCCGATCGTTCCCGCATCATTCTGGATCTCGCTCAGCCAGCCGTGGTCGCGAAGGCCGAGGTCCGCAAGGTGCGCGGCGGATTCGGCGAGTTGGTCGTGGAGTTGAAGCGCGCAAGCCGGGCCGAGTTCCAGGCAGCTTCGGTGCGCCCGGCTCCGCAGTCGCAGGAGGGGCCGGCGTCTCAAGTGCCCAAGCCGCACGGCGAGACACGCCAACTCGTGGTGATCGACCCCGGACATGGTGGGATCGATCCCGGTGCCGTGGTTGCCTCGATCGCCGAGAAATCGGTCGTCCTCGCCTTCGGGCTGGCTCTGAAGGAGCAACTCGAAGCCGGCGGCCGCTATCGGGTGATGATGACGCGCGATGACGATACCTTCGTACCATTGGGGCAGCGCGTGAAGATCGCCCGCGCCGCCGGCGCCGATCTCTTCATCTCGATCCATGCCGATTCGCTGACGCAGGCGCAGGATGTGCGCGGCGCAACGATCTATACCGGCTCGGAGCGCGYCACCGACGCCGAATCGGCCCGGCTCGCCGCCAAGGAAAACCAGGCTGATGCCGTCGCGGGCCTCGACGCGGCCGAGGATGTGCAGGACGTCGCGGGCATCCTGATGGATCTCGCCAAGCGGGAAACCCGGACATTCTCTTCGGTCTTCGCGCGAAATCTGGTCGAGAAGCTCGGCGGTTCGGTCAAGCTGCACAAGGTACCCTTGCGTTCCGCAGGATTTCGTGTCCTGACCGCGCCGGATGTTCCCTCCGTGCTGATCGAGCTCGGCTATATGTCGAGCCCCAAGGATGCGGAGTTGCTGAATTCGCCATCCTGGCGAGCGCAGGCAGTCGGGGCGGTCCACAACGCGATCGATGGCTATTTCACCAGTACGCTTTCGGCTGGAAAAGCTGCCGCGAACCAACGTTGAGACCTGTTGATGCGGTTGGCGAAGATTGTGGTCGTTAGGCCACGGTTCCGCCATCTCAGCCGTGTTATAGACCTGATTTGGAAGCGACGAGGACGAGAGCTGGGAGCGAGACGGTGGCAGCCGTTTCTTGCACGAGATCGGCTCTGTTGCGGCGAACCCGGCGAGACCGGTCACTGCACAGCAATCAGGGGCATGGGCCTTAGATGCGGTTTATTCTGCGACTCTTCGGGTGGCTATTCGCTGCGGGCACGATCGTATTCGTCATCGGCGCGGTCGTGGCCGGCGGGTTCATCTGGCATTATTCGAAGGATCTGCCCGACTCGGCGCAGCTGCGGAACTATGAGCCGCCGGTGATGAGTCGCGTGCATGCCGGTGACGGCAGCCTGATCGCCGAATTCGCCCGCGAGCGCCGCCTCTATCTGCCGATCCAGGCGATTCCCAAACTGGTCGTAGACGCCTATCTCTCGGCTGAGGACAAGAATTTCTACAAGCATATGGGTGTCGACCCTGAAGGGCTTGTCCGCGCTGCGATCACGAATTTTCGCAACCGCGCCTCCGGTCGCCGGCCGCAGGGCGCCTCGACCATTACCCAGCAGGTTGCGAAGAACTTCCTCGTCGGCTCGGAGCAGTCGCTGGAGCGCAAGATTCGCGAGGCGCTGATCGCGCTGCGCATCGAGGGGACCTATTCCAAGGACAAGATCCTCGAGCTCTACCTGAACGAGATCTACCTCGGAGCTCCGGCGCCAGGGCAGGGCAGCTACGGCGTTGCCGCTGCCGCACTGAATTATTTCGGCAAGTCGGTGCACGAGCTGAACTTGCAGGAGGTCGCCTATCTCGCGGCTCTGCCCAAGGCTCCGACCGACCTTCACCCCTTCCGCAATCGCGAACGGGCGATCGAGCGTCGCAACTACGTGCTCGATCGCATGGCGGAKAACGGCGTGGTCAAGCGCGAGGAGGCCGAGGCCGCCAAGAAGCAGCCGCTCGGCGTCAACCCGCGTACGGTTTCACCCAACAACATCGCGGCCGGCTATTTTGCGGAAGAGATTCGTCGCGAGCTGCAGGATCGCTATGGCGAGAAGAAGTTGCTTGAGGGCGGCCTTTCCGTGCGCGCCACCGTCGATCCCAAGATGCAGCTGCTTGCCCGCAAGTCGCTGGTCGACGGGCTCGTGCGCTTCGACGAGGCGCGCGGCTGGCGCGGTGCCATCCAGAAGCTCGACATCAGCGCGCGCGACTGGGGCATTGCGCTCGGCGACTTGCCGGTGCTCGGCGACGTGGCGCCCTGGCGCCTTGCCGTCGTGCTCGATGTCAGTGGCGACAGCGCGCGACTCGGCCTGCATCCGGGACGCGAGAATTCCGGTCATCTCCGGACCGAGCGCGATACCGTGACGCTGACGGGTGACGGCATCCGCTGGACCCGACGCGCCCGCGTCGCCCAGGCCGTCTCGGTCGGCGATGTCGTCTATGTCGAGCCGATTGACAGCAGGCCCGGCCAGGTCCGCCTGCGCCAGATGCCCGAGGTCAACGGTGCCATCACCGTGATGGATCCGTATTCCGGCCGCGTGCTGGCCATGGTCGGCGGCTTCTCGCATGACCAGTCGGAGTTCAACCGCGCGACGCAGGCGCTGCGCCAGCCGGGCTCGTCCTTCAAGCCGTTCGTCTACGCCACTGCGCTCGACAACGGCTATACGCCGTCGAGCATCGTGCTCGACGCGCCGATCGAGGTCGATCAGGGCGGCGGCCTCGGTGTCTGGCGGCCTGAGAACTATGATGGCAAGTCGACCGGGCCACGCACCCTGCGCTACGGCATCCAGTTCTCCAAGAACCTGATGACGGTCCGCCTTGCCAAGGATGTCGGCATGCCGCTGATCGCGGAATATGCCCGTCGCTTCGGCATCTATGACGACATGCTGCCGGTGCTCTCGATGTCGCTCGGCGCCGGTGAAACCACCGTGATGCGCATGACGGCGGCTTATTCGATGCTGGTCAACGGCGGCAAGCGCATTCGCCCGACCTTGATCGACCGCATCCAGGATCGCTTTGGTGGCACGATCTATCGTCACGATCAGCGCGTCTGCGAAGGCTGCAATGCTGACAAATGGGCGAGCCAGAAGGAGCCGCGCCTGATCGACAATCGCGACCAGGTGCTCGATCCGCTGACGGCCTACCAGATGGTTTCACTGCTCGAAGGCGTGGTGCAGAACGGCACGGCGCAGGTGGTCAAGTCGGTCGGCAAGCCACTCGCGGKCAAGACCGGCACGACCAACGAGGCCAAGGACGTCTGGTTCGTCGGCTTCTCGCCGGATCTCGCGGTCGGCGTCTATATGGGCTTCGACAAGCCGAAGTCGCTGGGCAACTCGGCGACGGCCGGCCAATATGCCGCTCCGATCTTCCGCGACTTCATGATGGCTGCGCTGAAGGACAAGCCGGCGACGCCGTTCCGCGTGCCGGCCGGCATCAAGTTGATCCGCGTCGATCCGCGCAGCGGCATGCGTGCCGGTGGCGAAGGCGGCATTCTCGAAGCCTTCAAGCCGGGTACCGCTCCGCCCGACAGCTACTCGGTCATCGGTGCTGCGGGTGAGGGTGGCGGCGCGCCGTTCAACGTCTCTCCCGGCGGCGGGCGCAGCGTCGGGTCCGGCACCGGCGGCCTGTACTAGATCCGTTATCGCCGGCGTGGGAGCGAAGGCCAGATCGGCCCCGTGCCTCGCGCCGGCGTTCTGTATCCCGGCCGGCGAGGGCGCCGGCATTGGGCCGAACTCTGCATGCGGCGAGACGCCATGACGGCCTATATAGCCCTGTTGCGCGCGGTTAATGTCGGGGGAACGGGAAAACTCCCGATGACCACTTTGAAGGCGATGTGCGAGGAAGCTGGCCTTAGCCAGGTGCGCACCTATATCGCCAGCGGCAATGTGGTGTTCACGAGCGATGCGGACGAAGCGCAGATCAAGTCGGTGCTCGAGGACAAACTCCGGACCCATGCGGKAAAGCCAGTCGGTGTGCTGGTCAGATCTGCAGCCGAGATGTCCGGGGTGCTGGCGCGCAATCCCTTTTCGGACAAGCCGGGTAACCGCACGGTGGCGATCTTCGTCGACGAGCCGCTTCCCGCTGACACCCTGGACCATGCCCGCGGTATCCGGGGTGAGCTGATGCATCTCGCCCAACGCGAAGTCTATATCTTCTATGGCGACGGGATGGCGGATTCACGCTTGCGCATTCCGGCCTGCGACCCCGGCACGGCGCGCAACATGAACACGGTGGCGAAGCTCGTGGAGATGACTGCACCTCTCTGATGGCCTCGCGCAGGCTGGAAAACATTCTGTGCCGTTTACACCCGCGCCTTTCGCCCCTATCTGAACAGCTCCGTCCGGCATGCCGGATCGAATCCCATCAAGGAAAGCTCTGCCGGCATCATGCGTCCTGAAGTTCAGACCCAACTTGATAACGCCAAGCAGTCGATTGGACTGCTGAGGAGGCATCTTTGACTGGGATGTCGCACAACGACGCCTCGCGGAGCTGAACGCGCTTTCCGAAGGCCCCACCTTCTGGGATGATGCCGAGCAGGCGCAAAAGCTCATGCGCGAGCGGACCTCGCTCGAAGACCAGATCAACGGCATCCTGAAGCTCGAGCGCGATCTCGACGATGCCCTGACGCTGATCGAGCTGGGCGAGATGGAGAGTGATCCCGCCTCCATCACGGAAGGCGAGGTCGCGATCAAGGCTGTCGAGCAGGAAGCGGCACGCCGGCAGGTCGAGACACTGCTCTCCGGCGAGGCCGACATGCTCGACACCTATGTCGAAATCCATCCCGGGGMCGGCGGTACCGAAAGCCAGGACTGGGCCGAGATGCTGCTGCGCATGTACCGGCGCTGGGGCGAGCGGCGGAAGTTCAAGGTCGAGATGCTCGACTATCAGGATGGCGATCAGGCCGGCATCAAGTCGGCGACGCTGCAGTTCAAGGGCCACAATGCCTATGGCTGGCTGAAAACCGAATCGGGCGTGCACCGGCTCGTGCGCATCTCGCCATTCGATTCGAACGCCCGCCGGCAGACCAGCTTCGCATCCGTCTGGGTCTACCCCGTCGTCGACGACCGGATCGTCATCGACGTCAAGGAATCGGATTGCCGGATCGACACCTACCGCGCCCAGGGCGCCGGCGGGCAGCACATCAACACGACCGATTCGGCGGTGCGCATCACGCATATCCCGACGGGGATCGCGGTCACCTGCCAGCAGGAGCGTTCACAGCACAAGAACCGCGCCAAGGCGTGGGACATGCTGCGCGCCCGCCTCTACGAGGTCGAGCTGAAGAAGCGCGAGGAAAAGGCGAATGCCGAGGCGGCCTCCAAGACCGATATCGGCTGGGGCCACCAGATCCGCTCCTATGTGCTGCAGCCCTATCAGCTGGTGAAGGACCTGCGCACCGGAGTGAGCTCGACGGCGCCGTCGGACGTGCTCGATGGTGATCTTGACCCGTTCATGGAGGCGTCGCTCGCGCAGCGCGTCTATGGCACCGAGGTCGAAGTCGAGGATATCGACTAGAGCAATGAGCGGGAGCATGACGGTGGAGAAACCTCGCTCCCGCCTGCGCAACGGCCTGATCAATCTTGGCGTGTCGCTGGCCAGCCTGCTGGTGTTTCTCGCGTTTTGCGAGCTTGTTCTGTTTCGCTTCGTGCTGCCGGGCAGCGACGTGCCGCGCAACGACTTCGCCAATGAACTCGTGCGCTATGCTCCGAACCAGACCGGCGTCTGGCGCGTGCGCGACGAGATCGCGGCGCCATTCTCGATCAACGCCAAGGGGTGGAATTCGCCCTTGCCGGATTATCCGGCCGAGCGCATTCCCGGGCGTCGACGGGTCGCCTTTGTCGGCGACAGCTTCGTCGAGGCCCTGCAGGTTCCGGTCGGGCGCAGCGTCGCCGACGTGATTCAGGGTGGCCTTGCCAGCGCGGGCCCCGTCGAGGTCTACCGCTACGCCATCGCCGGGGCACCCTTCAGCCAATATATCCAGATGATCGACCGTGAGGTGCTGGCGGCGAGGCCGGACCAGATCGTCGTGCTGCTGGTCCATAACGACTTCGACGAGAGCTTCGTCTTCACGCCGGGCCGGTATACGTCGAGCTTCCTGAAGCTGCGTGTCGAGGGCGGCAAGGTTCTAGGCGAGATCGCGCCTGAGCCCTGGCGTCCCCGCGCCGTGGAGTGGCTCAGGCAGACCGCGACGGCGCGCTATTTCCTCTATCGCTGGCAGGTGCGCCCGCAGGCTCTGCTGGATGCGTTCCTCGGGCCGGCCCAGGCCGAAGATACGCGCTTTGCGGCCAATATCGATGTCGCGTCGGTGCTGAGTCGCGAGGCCGATATCCGCGCCGCGACGGATTACATGATGGTCCGCCTTGCGGCGCAGGCCCGCAGTATCGGCGCCCAGTTGCTGGTGGCCATGGATGGCGATCGCAGCGCGATCTACGCCGGCCGCCCCGACAGCCCGGCGCTGAAGCTCAACCGTATCGCCGCCGAGGCCGCGTCACGGGCGGGGATCGCCTTCCTCGACCTGCACCMCGTCTTCGCCGAGGACTGGGCTCGCAACCAGCGGCGATTCGAGTTCGCGGCGGATGCTCACTGGAACGAGAATGGCCACGCCGTCGCCGCTCGGGCGATCCAGGATGTCCTCACCAGGCAGTGAGCAGCCCGAGGACTTAAGCGCCAGACGGCGAATGCGCGTTGGCACGAGGCTGGTGATTTCGGCTGGGATGATGCGGAACCGCGGATCTTCCGGCGACCGGAAAGCCCAGGGAACCCTGACTGGGCCAGTGAAGGCTCTCTTCCCGCATGGGCCCCAGCTCCGAGCCGCCGAAGCCGCCCGGCCGGGATGCTGGCTCGAATGCAGCGTGCTATGCAGGGCAGACGACGCCCGGCGATCTGTTTCCCATCCCCCGCCGTCGCTCCGAAACTGACGAGCTTCCCCGTTTAGTCCTTCGACGGCTGCAACGAGGACAGCAAGCCAACCAGAGCGCGGTCGTGAAGCACGACCATACGTTCCCTCGGCTTCAGCCAGATCGCCGCCTCGTCGATCGTTTCCGCGTCGACCAGCTTTGCCTGTGCGACGGCGCGCTCGGGCTCGACTTCACCGCGGCGGCGCGGATGCCCCTCGGGGAGCATCATGTCGTGCTCGGCACGCAGGCGCGGATCGGCATGCAGCGCCTTGAGGCCGTCGGCTTCGTCGAAGCCCGCMTTGGCGAATTCCTCCTGCAGCGCATTGGCACGCAGCGCGATCGCCGGCGGGTCGCCTTCCTCCGGCGTCACCAGGAGCTTGTGTCGCTTCAGCCAGAGCCCGAGCGCGAGCTGGCCCGATGCCCAGGACAGCGGAATGGCCAGCACGAGACCCACGATCGTCGGCGACATCCAGGCGAAGAGCGAGGTCGCGATCATGAAGGCCGAGATACCGGCGATGGCGCCGAGTGCGGTGTGCATTCGGTGGCGCCGGATGATGTCCTTCAACGGAATCGAGCCGTCGTCGCGGCGCTGCGGGTTCCAACCCGTGTCGCGTCCGAGCAGGATCTGGAAGACCGAACCCGATTGGATCAGCATCATGATCGGCGCGAAGAAGGCGGAGAACAGGATCTCGAGCAGCGACGAGAGAATCAGCCGGATGGTACCGCCGCAGGCGCGCCGCAGCTTGCCGTCGAACAGGGTCAGCAGCAGCCCAAAGAGCTTTGGTGCGAGCAGGATCGCCATGGTGAGGGCGAACAGGTTCAAGGCGCGCTCGGGGTCGAAGCGCGGCCAGACCGGGAAGAGCGTGAACTCCTGGGTGAAGTATTCAGGGCGCGCGTAATTGACCTGCAGCACGATCAGGATGCCGACCACGAGCTGCATCAACCAGAACGGCGAGGCGAGATAGCCCATGATGCCGGTGGCGAAATGCTGGCGCGTCGACCAGACGAAACCCTTCGCGCCGATGATGCGCGAGTGCTGGAGATTGCCCTGCGCCCAGCGGCGGTCGCGCACCGAGATGTCGATCAGCGAGGGCGGGCTCTCCTCATAGGAGCCGGTCAGGTC
Organism: Allobosea sp. 05T422_2; assembly: GCF_056396265.1. Classification (NCBI taxonomy): domain Bacteria; kingdom Pseudomonadati; phylum Pseudomonadota; class Alphaproteobacteria; order Hyphomicrobiales; family Alloboseaceae; genus Allobosea; species Allobosea sp. 05T422_2. Next base: position 21,583 of record NZ_JBFTLD010000073.1, read on the forward strand.
GGGAAGCATATAGACCGACCAGCCGGCGCGGCGCATCAGCGCGGCCTCGACGAAGTCATGGCTCAAGACATGTCCGCCGAAGGGCGGCTTGCCCTTCAGATCGGGCAATCCGCAATGATCGGCGAAGGCCTTGGTGCGAATGATCGCGTTATGGCCCCAGTAATTGCCGTCGCGGCCCGACCACATGGCGAGGCCGGTCGCGATCACCGGTCCGTAGACCCGTGCCGCGAATTGCTGCAGCCGCGCGAAGAAGGTGTTGCGATTGATGATCAGCGGCAGCGACTGGATGATTCCTGCGTCGGGATCGGCCTCCATCGCGGCAGCGAGGCGCACGATGCAGGTGCCGGTCATCAGGCTGTCGGCGTCGAGCACGACCATGTGCTCGTAGTCACCGCCCCAACGGRTGACGAAATCGGCGATGTTGCCGGCCTTGCGGTGATGGTTCTTCGGGCGGTGCCGATAGTAGACGCGCGCGCCGGGGCCGAGCCGTTCACGCAGAGCGAGAAAGGCGCGCTCCTCGGCGATCCAGACATCGGGATTGGTCGTGTCCGAGACGATGAAATAGTCGAAATGCGCCCCGAGGCCCGTGGCCTCTACCGATTCCCGGATCGCGGCCAGCGCCGCGAAGGTTCGCGCCGTCGACTCATTGTAGATCGGCATCACCACGACGGTGCGATGCTGCAGGGATTCCGCCCGATCGGTCCGGCCGGTCCTAAGCAGCAGGCCGAAGAACCCCATCAGCGCGCTGGTGAAGGCGAGTGCGATCCACGAGAAATTGACCGTGAACAGCAGCAGCAAGACATACTGCAGGAAGGTCGTGCGGCTGACCGACACGACATGGTACATTTCCCAGGCGCCATAGGCGGTGAGCGCGAGACCGCCGCCGAAGACGAAGAGGCGCTTCAGCCACGGCGTCGTCCAGGCCAATGGTGCGGCGGGCTTGCGGCGTTCCGAGGCCTTCCAGCTGCGGAAGGACTGGACCGGCATCACCAGCCGGTTCTCAGGCGGGGTCGCTGCCTCCGGACGGGGCAAGCCCGGACGGGGAGCGGTTTCGACCGCGCGCGGCGGCATCTCGGTCACCACGTCCATCGATTCAACCACGTTTCCGATACGGGCTGGCCGCCGGCTTCGAGCACAAGGCGCAGTTCGGAGAGATTCTCATTGCCAGGGTCGACCTCGAAGCGGACCCGCATCAGCTTGCGTTCCGGATAAGGCCAAAGACGCAAACCATGGATCGCCCCGGTCGTCGCCGTGATATTGGCGCGCGTCGCCGCAACCACAGCGGGGTCCGCCAGCTTGTCACCTGTGAACTCGACCATGAACCGTCGACGTCGACCCTGCGTGCCGCGGCCTTGACGCATGCGCGTGGCCAGGGCGAGCGGTGGTCGCTCAGGTGGCTGCCAGCACCAGGCCTGGCGATAGGCGATCGTGGTTTCGCTGCCCGCGGCGATTGGCTGGCGCGGCCGCCAGTAGGAAATGATGTTGCTGTTGATGTCGGAATCGCTTGGGATCTCGATCAGCTGGACTGAACCGGCTCCCCATTCTCCAAGCGGCTCCATCCAGACACTGGGGCGAAGCTCGAAGCGCTGGTCGTCATCCTGGAACGCTGCCGGATCGCGCTCCCGCTGGACGAGACCGAAGCCGCGCGGATTGGTGTCGACGAAAGAAGAGACCTGCAGATTGGTCGGGTTGCTGACCGGGCGGTAGATCCATTCGCCGGCGCCRGTGAGCATCTGGACGCCGGAGACCTCGTGCACGGCCGGGCGGACGTCGTCGAAGGTCCGGCGGCTCTGAGGCCCCGACATGAAGGTTCCCGTGGTGCAGCCGAAGCCGACATGGTCCAGCACCTGCCGCGCGAACAGGGTCATCTCGACATCGATGAATGTGACGTCGCCGGGGCGCAGAGTCATCCGGACCGCACCTGACAGGCTCTCGGAATCGAGCAGGGCGTGAATCACGAGCATGCCCGATGCCGGATTGGGGMGCTCGATCCAGAAGGCGCGGAAGAAGGGAATCTCCTCGCMCCGCGTCTCGCCGGGACGCAGGATCAGCGCGCGCGCCAGCGCACCGAAGTTCTGGCCGCGCGCCACGGCGCGGAAGAAGGTCGCGCCCTGGAAGATCGCAACCTCGTAAGGCCGCTCGAGCCCGGCGGAGACCCGGAAGCCGGAGAACTGCAGATCGACGCCCGCTGGGGGGGGAGCAACCTTGCCATAGTCGAACTTGCCGCGATCGAACGCAACGCGGCGCACGACATCGTCTTCGACCGTGAACAGGCTGACGGGAGCAGAAAAGACGTAGCCGCGATGCAGCGGCTCGACCGTGAAGCCGCGGTTCTCTCCAGCCCAGATCAGGCCGCCGGGTTGCGCACGAATCCCGGAGAACTGGTCGAAGGGCAGGGTGGCGTAGCCTTCGGGCAGATCATTGGTCGTCACCGGAACCATCGGGCGCCGCGACAGCATGCGGGCGGCCTCGACAACCAGTGCGGCATCGAAACGCTGACCTTCCGCGATCACCGACTGTACAGTTGCGGCCCAGCTGGCCTGAGAAAATGCAGGGCTCGTGCCCATAAGCGGCGCGGCGGCGAGGCTGTACGCCGCACCCTCCAGAAACCATCGGCGATTCAAGGATTTCGACATTATTTCCAACATACGCGGGCGGCGCAGTCGCACCCCAGCGCTTCTAGATCATTTCCCGGCTGGCTGAAAAGCGGTCGCCGCTTAAAAATTGCGTGCGGCCAGCGACTTGGGCAACGCGTTTGCGTTGCCGGCGGAAAGGTATTGCCATTGCGTCTCGCCCCTCGAATACGCCKGCCGAAGATCTCTCCGGAGGTTTTGGCAAATGCCATCAGGATCGGCTATCCACGGCGACCGCAATGCCACCATGCACCAAATCGCCCACGCGACACCGTCAGGGTCACGGGAGCGAAAGGCTAGATCCGCAGGGAAGCCGACAATCATGACCGAAATACAGCCCGGACGTACCTGCCTTGCAGTTATTCTCGCCGCGGGCGAGGGCACAAGGATGAAATCGCAGCGCCCGAAGGTGCTGCATGAGATGGCCGGCCGCTCGCTGCTCGGTCATGCGCTCGCGGCAGTTGCTGCGGCGGGGGCAGATGCGGTCGCGGTGGTGATCGGGCCGGATCGGCCGGACGTCGCAGCCGAGGTCGAGGCGCTCCTGCCGTCGGCACGCGTCTTCGTCCAGGCCGAGCGCCGCGGCACGGCGCATGCGGTGCTGGCGGCGCGTGCGGCGCTGGCCGAGGGCTATGACGATATCCTCGTCGCCTTCGCGGATACGC
>NZ_JBFTLD010000074.1:0-24861 GCF_056396265.1 Allobosea sp. 05T422_2
CCGCCTTCGGTGCCCGGATTCATCGTCACGCCTTCGCGGATCATGCAATCCGCGCCAATCGTCAGCGTCGACGGCTCGCCGTGATATTTGAGATCCTGCGGCGGGTGGCCGATGGAAGCGAAGGGGTAGATCCTGGTCCGGGGGCCGATCGTGGTTCGGCCGGCGATTGCAACGTGGCTCAACAGCTCAGCGCCGTCCCCGAGAACGACATGGGGGCCGACCGTGCAGAACGGACCGATAACGACCCCCTCGCCCAGCTGCGCAGCCGGGTCGATGACCGACATCGGATGGATAGTCGCACTCATGAAAGTTCTGTCCTGATTTCGACGGAAAGCTGCTGGCCTTAAGCCACCATCGCAGAGATCTCGGCCTCCGCGACAAGCACGCCGTCAACTTTCGCCTCACCGCGATAGAACCAGATATTGCGTTTGCGAGCGACCTTGGTGAGGTGGAAACGCAGGGTATCGCCCGGCACGACCGGTTTGCGGAACTTGGCCTTGTCGATCGTGGTGAAGAGGACGGACTGTACCGCTTCCTCGTCAATTCCCCGCGCGCTGACGACGAGCACGCCGGCGGTCTGCGCCATGGCCTCGATCATCAACACACCCGGAAAGACCGGACGGCCGGGAAAATGTCCGGTGAACTGGGGTTCGTTGGCGGTGACGTTCTTGATGCCAATGCCAGACTCGTCGCCATTCATCTCGATGACACGGTCGACGAGAAGGAACGGATAGCGGTGGGGAATGCAGGCCATGATCTTCTGAATATCGGCCACACCCAGCGATGTCGTCGCGTCGGTCATGCTCTCCCGTCTCCCGCGCAGGCCTGCCGGCTTCGCCCGCAAAGTTGTATCGTTTAAATCGATGCCGGAACAGGAGGTTGCGGCTGGCGCCGGGTTCCTGTCAGCTTCTATGCCCGTTTGCCGGAAATGGTACCGGACGATCAAGCGAATTCGACACGAGGCCCACTCTTCGCATGGATTGCGAAGGCTGCCTCGCGCTCTCGCGTATCCTCAGCTCTCCGAACCGCCCGAAGACTTGCCGCGCTTTGCAACAAGAGATTTGAGAAGCGCTGTCTCGCGCGCCCAGCTGAGCGCCGGCTGCGCGGGATAACCGCCATAGCGCGCGCCGCGAGGGATGTCACCGGCGACGCCGCTCTGGGCGGCAACCTGCGCGCCCATCCCAACCGTGAGATGGCCGGCGAGGCCAACCTGGCCACCCAGCACGACGAAATCTTCCAAAGTCGTAGAGCCGGCGATGCCAACCTGCGAAACGATCACGCAATGGCGGCCGATGACGCAGTTATGGCCGATCTGAACGAGGTTATCGATCTTGGTACCTTCACCGATGACCGTATCGCGGCTGGCGCCCCGGTCGATGCAGCTATTGGCGCCGATCTCGACGTCGTCCTGAATGATGACCCGGCCGATCTGCGGCACCTTCATATGGCCTTTCGGGCTCATCGCGAAACCAAAGCCATCCTGGCCGATCCGGACACCCGGGTGAATGATGACCCGGTTTCCGACCAGGGCCGATTGCAAGGTGCTGCCAGCGCCGATCGCACAATCACGCCCGATCCGGACCTGGGGGCCGATCACGGCATGCGAGGCGATCACGGAACCGGCGCCGATCTCGGCACCGGGGCCGACCACGGCACCCGGATCGATCGTGACGTTATCCTCGATCCTTGCCGTGGCGTGGACGAAGGCGCCCGGCGCGACCCCTTGCGAGCCAAAGACCGACCGTGGCTTGAGCGCATCGGGATAGAAGCGCGCCATGATCCGGGCAAAGGCATGGTAGGGCGCGGGCGATACGAGCGCGACAGTGCCCGCGGGAACACGGGCAGCGAACCGGGAAGAAACCAGGCACAGCCCCGCCGAAGTCCCCGCCAGCGCATCCGTATATTTGGGGTTGTCCATATAGGCGATGTCATCGGGCCCGGCGGCCTCGAGTGCGGCCGCGCCGGTAACGAGCCGCGTGGGCTCCACGCCCTCAGGCAGAGCAGCCCCTGAAATGGCAGCGACCTCGCCGTAGCTCAGCGAGGTCGCGATCGGGAAGAATTGAGGTTCTGACATGCAATGGATCCGTGCGGGGCGTTGCCGCCCCGCCGCGTCAGAAGCGGGTGCCGCCGGAGAAGCGGAAGGCCTGCAGACGGTCGCCGCCGTAACGGACGCCGGTGATCGGATCGCGCGTGCCCTCATCCTTGCTAAGGGCATAGGCATAGTCAAACCGGATCGGCCCGAGCGGCGACTGCCAGAGCAGGCTCGCGCCGATCGAGGAGCGGATGACGTTCTTGTCGCGAACGCAGGCCACGTTGCTCTGGAACTGGGACGTGCTCGGGACATTGAACTGCCGAGGCTCCGACCCGCCCGGGCAAAGCCCGTTCGTCGTCGGAATCGGGCTGGTGATCACCTTCGAGCCGCCATCATAGTCGAACAGCGTACCGGCATCGGCGAAGATCGCGCCGCGCAGGCCAAGGTCACGCGGCAGGCCCCAGATCGGGAACTGCACTTCGACCGAGCCTCCGAAATACGACTGGCCGCCGAGAGCGTTGGCCGTCGGGTCGTTCAGCACGTCGCGCGGACCGATGCCCGACGGAGCGAAGCCACGCACCAGGCTCGGGCCGAGGAAGTAGTGATCGACCATGCGCAGGGTACCTTCCGTCGCCTGGACGTGACCGCCCTGGACCCGGAGGAAGCCGACGACATCGTCGAAGATCTCGCGGTAGTAGCGCGCATCCGCCGCGACACGAAGGAACTTCGAGTCGCCGCCAAGGCCCGCGAATTCCGGCTTCAACTCCGCAATGAAGCCGTTGCGCGGTGTCTGGTAGTTATCAAGCGAGTTGTAGTTCAGCGTCACGCCCGCAAGGGAGGTCAGCGTTTCGCCGCGGGCTTCCTTGACCGCGAGCGTCGCTTCGCCATTCGTCACGCAGTTGAAGTTCTGCGTTGCTGGAAAGCTCGACCCCGGTCCGGGTGTGATCCCGGGGATCGGGAACGAGCAGTCGTTATACGGCCGGCTCGACGTGTTCGGGATCTTGATCTCGGTCGTATAGAGCGAATAGCGCGGCGTGATCGAGAACTCTTCCGTGATCGGGAAGGTGAACCGCAGCTGACCGCCGGTCACACGGCTCTCGTAGCGGCCGATATTGTAGTTGTCGTTGTACTTCGAGAACAGGTCGATACCGGCCGCGATCCGGCGACCGAGGAAATAGGGCTCGGTGAACGAGAAGTCGATGCCCTGCGTCCGCTGCCCCAACGTGCCGGCAATCTTCACGAACTGGCCGCGGCCAAGGAAGTTGGATTCCGACAGCGAGACTTCGCCGATGACACCGTCAGACGTCGAATAACCGCCCGCGATCGAGAAGGAGCCGGTGGCCTTGTCCTCGACGTCGATGTTCATGATGACCCGGTCAGGCGCGCTGCCCGGCTCATTGGTGATGCGAACCTTGTTGAAGAAGCCGAGATTGTTCAGGCGCCGCTCGGCGCGATCAACCATCACCTTGTTGTAGGCATCGCCCTCACCCAGGTCGAGCTCGCGGCGGACCACATAGTCGCGGGTCCGTGTATTGCCGCGCACATTGATGCGCTCGACATAGACCCGCGGACCGTCTTCGACGACATAGGTGATGCCAATCAGGCGGCCAGCGGCGTCACGCTCACCGCGRGGGCGAACCTGCGCAAAGGGATGACCACGGCGGGACACCTCGGTCGTGAGGTTGACGAGCGACTTTTCGACCGCCTCGGCATTGTAGGTATCGCCAGCCGAGGTCGCGAGGAGCCTTTGCATCGTCGCCGAGTCGATATCGCTGAGCTGCGAATCCACCGCGACGTTGCCGACCTTGTACTGCGGCCCTTCATCGACCGTGACGTCGATGACCCAGCCACCCTTGGCGTCATCGAAGCGCGCGTCGCTCGCAACGACCCGGAAGTCGGCATAGCCGTTCTTCAGGTAGAAGCGGCGAACCAGATCGAGATCGGACGCGATACGGTCGGGATCATAGACGTCGGAGGTCTTGATGAAGCTGAGGAAATTCGATTCCGTCGAGCTCATCAACCCGCGCAGACGCGATGCCGAATAGGCGCCGTTACCCGCGAAATTGATTTCCTTGATGCCGGTCTTGCCGCTCTCGACAATGGTGAAGACCACGTCCGAACGACCGTTGGGCAATKGCGCGATACGCCCGGAGATCGTCGCAGTGCCGTAACCGGCCCGGCGATAGACCTCCTTCAGGCGCTGCACATCGGAGTCGATCAGCGCCTGGCTCAGAGGGCCACGCGCCTTCGATTCGACCTGTTGCAGCAGGATCTCGCTCTTGAGGCGCTTGTTGCCTTCGAAGGCGACGCGATTGATCGTGTCGTTCTCGTGAACCGAGATMACAGTCTGGTTGCCGCGGCGGCTGACCTGGACGTTCGAGAACAGTCCGGTCGCCATCAGGCTCTGCCGAACCTCCTGCGGACCACCCTGCCCTGCATAGGACCGAATGGTCTCCGCGTCGACGCGGCGGTTGCCTTGGACAATCACGGCCTGCGCAAAAACAACGCCACCGCTAACGGCCAACATAAAGGCCGAAAGTCCGACTGATCGAGAGAGCCGCATTTTGAAAGACCGGCTCTTTGGGGTCGACGTCATCGGGTCGCCTATTCCATTTAGTAGGTCACCACCCCAACCGGGGACACCTGCCTTTGGGCAGGTGCATGGCGACATTGCAGACCAATCGCTTCTACAAAGTTTCCGACGAGGTGCAAACGAACATTGTCGTTAACAAATTATTTTTAACCTCGTCGTTGCCAGGAGGCCACGCGCCCTGAGCAAAGCGCCCGATTCGACGCAGCTTTTGGGCCTATCGGCAACGAACCTTGCCGCAGGTCACAGCATTCGTGGGCTTGCCAGTCGGAGTCTACAGACGCGAGTGGACGTGGACGATGTCATTCCAGGTCACAAAGAGCATCAGCATCAGGACCAGCCCAAAACCGACCCGAAAGCCGATTTCCTGGGCGCGCTCGCTCAAGGGGCGGCCGCGGAGAGCCTCGATCGCATAGAACATCAGATGTCCGCCATCGAGCATTGGAACCGGCAACAGGTTCATCAGGCCGATCGAGACCGACAGAATCGCCGCAAGATTGATCAGCGCGAGCAGGCCTCCATTGGAAGCAACCATCCCGGAAACCTGGGCGATGCGGATCGGCCCCGAAAGCTGATCCGTCGATTCACGCCCGCTGATCAATTTGGACAGATAGTCATAGGTCCGGTCGACCACAAACCAGGTCTCGGAGAATCCAACCTTCACGGCTTCACCGAGGCTGTAATGCTGGGTCGTCCAGTCCTCGGCCCGGCGGGAAGCCTGGACCCCGATAACGCCAATGCGCTGTTTGCCGAGAGCCGTCGATGTCTCGTTCAGATCAGGCGTGACAGGCAGGGTCACCATGGTGCCCGCGCGATCGACCGTCACCGAAAGGGTCTCGTTCGGATGTGTCGAGACCACTCTTTGCATGTCGCTGAAGCTGCGGATCTGCTTGCCGTCGATCGTCAGGACGACGTCCCCGGCGAGCAGACCTGCGCGCTCAGCGGCCTTCCCGGCAATCACCTGCTCGACCCGGGGCGTCAGGACCGGGCGACCGAAGGCGTAGACGGTCCCGGCAAAGATGAGGATGGCCAGTACGAAATTGGCAATCGGGCCGGCCGCGACGATCGCCACCCGTTCAGCGATCGATTGAGCCGGGAAGGAACGCGCTCGCTGTTCCTCCGTCATGCGCTCGACTTCAGCGCTATCGGCTGCGGAGCTCGAGGGATCCGCGTCACCGGAGAACTTCACATAGCCGCCGAGCGGGATCAGCGCGAAGCGCCAGCGCGTGCCGTGCTTGTCGACGAATCCGAAAATCTCGCGGCCGAAGCCGATCGAGAACACTTTCACGTCGACGCCGCACCAACGACCGACGAGGAAGTGCCCGAGCTCGTGCACGAAAACAACGATGGTCAGGACAAACAGGAACGGCACCAGGTAACTGAGCAGAAAGCTGCCCGAGTTCCAGACGGTCGCTGCAATATCCATAAAATTCTCCCGATTCCTGCCCCTTACGTGACAGTGAAGGTGCCCTTCGACAAGAGCAGGCGAGCGCGGTTTCTCGCCTCATGGTCAATGGCAAGGGCCGCTTCAATATCGACCGGTGCCGCGATGTCAGCACCGAGCCCGCTGCAGACGGCATCGACGAGAGCCGGGATGCCGGGAAAGCCGATCCGTCCGGCAAGAAAGGCCTCGACCGCGACTTCATTGGCGGCATTGAGGATCGCCGGCACCGCGCCTCCGGTCTCCAACGCTGCCATCGCCAGACCAAGCGCCGGAAAGCGGGCAAGATCAGGGCGTTCGAAGGCCAACGGCGCGGTCGTGACGAGATCGACGAAGCGCGTGGCCGGAGCATCGAGCCGGCCGTCGACGCCGAGGCAATGCGCGGCCGCAACCCGCATATCCGGAATTGCCATGCCTGCAGTGACCGAGCCATCGCGGAAGGTGACGAGGCCATGCACGATCTGCTGGGGGTGCACCAGAACATCAAGCTGATCATGTTTCAGCCCGAACAGGAAACAGGYCTCGATCAGCTCAAGGCCCTTGTTCATCATGCTGGCGGAGTCGACCGTGATCTTGGCGCCCATTGCGTAATTCGGGTGGGCCAGAGCCTGCTCCGGCTTGGCCGCCGCAATTCGTTCTGCCGACCAGGTGCGGAAGGGCCCCCCCGATGCCGTCAGCGTCATGGATCGGATCGCCGAGATCGGCTCAGCTCCAAGCGCCTGGAAGAGAGCATTATGCTCCGAATCCAGCGGCAAGATGCGCGCGCCCACGGCCTTGGCCTGCGCCATCACGGCGGCACCAGCACAAACCAGGCTCTCCTTGTTGGCGAGGGCAATCACGCGGCCAGGTGTCAGCGCGGCAAAAGTCGCTTCCAGACCGGCAGCTCCTGCTATGGCACTGACAACAATGTCGCTCGGCATCGCGACGGCGTCGAGAATGGCCTGCCGCCCCGCCCCGCTGTCGATACCGCTACCGGCCAGGGCCTGCGCCAGAGCTTCGCCTCCCGCCTCGTCCGCCAAGGCGGCAAAGCGGGCACCTGTTTCGACCGCCACCCGGGCGAGGCTCGCAGCGTCCCGCCCGCCAACCACGACATCGATCTTCAGGCGTTCAGGATTCTCCGAGACGACGTCGCGCGTCGACCGGCCGATGGAGCCTGTGGCTCCAAGAAGAGTGACGAGACGGCGCATGACGTCTTCAGAACTCCAGATGCGCCAGGAACAGTGCAGCACCAGCGAGGACCAGGACGGCCCAGTAGCCGTCAAGCCGATCGAAAAAGCCACCATGGCCCGGGATCAACTTGCTTGAGTCCTTGGTGCCAAAGCGACGCTTGACGGCGGATTCAAAGAGATCGCCAGCCTGACTCACGATCGAGGCCGAAAGCGAGGMCGCGATCACAAAGGCCGGACCGACGACTGCGGCCGCCCCCGGGGTCAACACCCAGACGACATAACCACCGAGTGTGCCGGCAGCGGTTCCGCCGAGTGCGCCGGACCAGGTCTTCTTCGGACTGATCGCAGGCATGAGCTTCGGCCCACCAAGAGCCCGCCCCGTAAAATAGGCGGCAATATCGGTCAGCCAACAGACCGCAAAGGTCCAGATGATCACAGCAAACCCGAAATCCGGGAGTGCACGCAGCGCCGGCGTGATCAGGGCAAAGGCGAGCGCATAGGCGACACCGCAGGCCTCCAGCCAGTTCCGCTTCTCGAGAACCGGGGTCAGGAGCGCCCCGAAGAACGCAGCGAAGGCGGAAACACCGGCGAGCGCCACTGGACTGATCGGGGCGAAGCCAAGCGCCAGGCCGGCAATCGTAACGCCGATACCTGCGGGCACCGCGTTCCGGCGGCTCACGATCGCGAGCCACTCATAGGCGACCAATCCGGCAGCCAGCGCCCAGATGAGCCTGAACGGCCAGCCCCCGACAAATGTCGCAGCCACAATGCCCGCGGCCAGCACCAGCGCGGATGCGATACGCAGCTTCAGTTCGCTCGGGCCGGCGGCCGGACCGCCGGAAGGTTGGTCACTCACGCTACGCCCACATTGCGGCCGGATGGCTCCGACACGCCGCCGAAACGGCGTTCGCGGCGGCGATACTCGGCCAGCGCTTCTTCCAACGCCGCGCGATCGAAATCGGGCCAGAGTACCGGGGTGAAGACGAACTCCGCATAGGCGGCCTGCCAAAGCAGAAAATTCGAGATCCGTGTCTCGCCCGATGTGCGGATGACGAGCTCGGGGTCGGGCAGATCTGCGGTATCGAGCCGCGCAGAGATGCTGCTCTCGTCAATGGTGGTTGCGTCGACAAGGCCTGCCGCAACATCCGAGGCCAGTTGGCGCGCCGCTCGGACGATCTCGTCGCGCGAGCCATAGTTGAAGGCGACGACGAGCGTCATTCCCGTGTTGTTGCGCGTGGTCGCCTCGGCGTGCTCGACCAGACGGCGCAGATCGGGCGCCAGATCGCTCCTGCCGCCAATGACCCGGACCCGGACCCCAGCCGCACCGAGTTCGGTAAGATCCTTCTCGATGAAATGCTTGAGCAGCGTCATCAGAAACGAAACTTCGGCAGCAGGCCGGCGCCAGTTCTCCGTCGAGAAACTGTAGACCGTCAGAATCTCGATGCCGAGATCGCTGGCGTTGCGGACGGTCCGGCGCAAGGCCTCCAGCCCGCGCCGATGCCCTTCATGTCGCGGCAGGCCGCGCAACTGAGCCCAGCGCCCGTTGCCGTCCATGATCACTGCGACATGGGAGGGCCCTGCAGCCTGGACCTCCGGACGCTGGCCTGCTGACATTCTCGTGCCTCTTTCGGCGTTGCGTCCCGGATCATAGCCAGCGGCTCAAACCCGCCGGGCGACAGGATCAGACGTGCAGGATTTCCTTTTCCTTCGTCGCCAGCGCCTGATCGATCTCGGCGATATGCTGGTCTGTGACCTTCTGGACCTGATCCGACTCGCGCGTCACGTCATCCTTGGTCAGGTGACCGTCCTTCTCGAGCTTCTTGATCACGTCGATCCCGTCGCGGCGGACATGGCGCACAGCGATCTTGGATTCTTCGGCATATTTATGCGCGACCTTGACCATCTCCTTGCGGCGCTGCTCGTTCAGCTCCGGAATTCGGATGCGCAGCACCTGCCCTTCCGTCTGGGGGTTGAGGCCCAGATCGGATTCGCGGATCGCCTTCTCCACCGCCTGGACCATGCTGCGGTCCCAGACCTGGACACTGAGCAAGCGTGCTTCAGGCACGCTGACGGTGGCAAGCTGAGTCAAGGGTGTACGTGCACCATAAGCCTCGACCTGGATCGGATCGAGAACGTTGGCGGAGGCGCGGCCGGTGCGCAGGGAGGCGAGATCGCCTTTGAAGGATTGCACCGCGCCTTGCATCCGACGCTTCACGTCGGCGAGGTCGAATGTCGTCTGGGCCATTTTAGTCAAGACCTTGCAGATAATCGAAAACCGGCGCGACCATGGCCGCGGCCCCGCTCAGGGTCAAGGATTTCATGTTCCAACAGCACCTTCCCGGGACAATCTGCAAGGGAAAAACGCCTGAGGCAGGCCGGGCATGGCGGACGGGTGATCCGGAACGGTGGCAAGACCGGGCGCCGCTTCCTAGCTTTAAGGTCGGGCCTCGGTCGAGACGTCACGGCCGAGCACAACCGAACCACGAGGAGGCCCCTTGCCCCGTCTGAACCGCATCATTGAAACTGCGCTCTACATCGACGATCTCGATCGCGCGCAGGAGTTCTATGAGACGAAGCTCGGATTGAAGCCGATGCTGAAGACGAGGACGCTGTTCGCCTATGATGTTGGCGGAGAGAGTGTCCTTCTGCTCTTCCTTCGGGGGCAATCTCTCCTCACCCAATCATCTGCGAAGGGCAATATTCCACCGCATGACGGCAGCGGCCCCCTCCATATCTGCTTCGCGATCGACACCAGCGAACTCACAGCCTGGGAAGAGCGGTTGCAGCAGCATGGAATCGATATCGAGGGCCGGATGAGCTGGGATCGCGGCGGAAACAGCCTCTATTTCCGTGACCCCGACGGCCATCTGCTTGAGTTGATGACGCCGGGGATCTGGCCGAACTACTGAGCCTTGCAACCGCGAGGGAATCCGGCGGTCAGGGCGTCACGTAGGTTGCCCTGCCCTCGCCGCGCAGAACGGCCGCAAGCGCGCCAGTTTCGGCGATCGAGAAGACGACGATCGTCAGCCCGGCGTCGCGCGCCAGCGCAAAAGCAGCCGTATCCATCACCTTGAGATCATGCCTGATCGCCTCGGCATGGGTCAGGCTCTCATAGCGCTTGGCGTTCGGATCCTTCTTCGGATCGGCGGTGTAGACGCCATCGACCTGCGTCGCCTTCAGCAATTGCTGGCAGTCGAGCTCGGCCGCCCGAAGGGCAGCTCCGGTATCGGTGGTGAAATAGGGATTGCCCGTGCCGCCCCCGAGAATGACGACCTTGCCGTGGCTKAGATGGTCGAGCGCGCGCCGGCGAGCGTAGCTCTCGCAGAGCGAGGGCATGGGCACAGCCGACATGGCGCGGGCCGGGGCGCCGGCGATCTCGATGGCATGCTCTAGCGCAAGAGCGTTCATCACCGTGCCGAGCATGCCGATCGAATCGGCGCTTGGTMGGTCGAGGCCCTTGTTCAAGCCCTGGACGCCGCGAAAGAAATTGCCGCCGCCGACGACGATCGCAATCTCGACGCCTTCGTGCGCGGCCTTTGCGATATCGGCGGCGAGCGCAGTCAGCGTCGTACCGTCGAGGCCGGATCCGGCTTTCCCCGCAAGGGCTTCGCCGGAGAGCTTCACAAGAACGCGTTTGGGTCTCACCGGCTTTCTCCATGGACTGGGACGGCGCGATTCGGCACCAACATCGTCTTCTTACAAAAAAGGCCGCGCAGAGCGCGGCCTTTTTCAGATCCTATCAACCGGCTTCTCAGCCCGTCGTGCCACCAGCCGCAGCGACTTCGGCAGCGAAATCGGTCTCTYCCTTCTCGATGCCCTCGCCGAGCGCGAAGCGAGCAAAGCCCGTCAGCTTGACCGGAGCACCGACCTTGCCCTCGGCTTCCTTCAGCACCTGGGCGACGGACTTCGAGCCGTCATGGATATAGGCCTGCTCGAGCAGGCAGTATTCCTTGGCGTAGCTCTTCAAGCCGCTCTCGGTGATCTTCTCGAGCACGTTGGCGGGCTTGCCGGCATTCTTCTCGGCCAGGATCGCCTTCTCGCGCTCCAGGATCGCCGGATCGACCGAAGCGAGATCGAGCGCGACCGGATTGGTAGCGGCGACGTGCATGGCAAGCTGACGACCGAGGGCTGCGAGCTCCTCGCCCTTGCCGGTCGTCTCGAGACCGACGATGACGCCGATCTTCCCGAGACCATCGGCGACCGAGCCGTGGACGTAATGGCCAATGACGCCGGCGCTGACCTTGACCTCGGCGACGCGGCGCAGGGTCATGTTCTCGCCAATCGTGGCGATGGCATTGGCGATGGCGTCAGCGACGGTGCCGCCGCCCGGATAGTGATGGGCGAGCAGTGCCTCGACGTCGCCGCCGCGCTCCAGCGAGACGTCGGCGATCGTGCGGGCGAGCGCCTGGAACTCGAGGTTGCGCGCAACGAAGTCGGTCTCGGAATTGACCTCGGCAACGACACCGCGGTTCTCGGACACGGCCACGGCGACCAGGCCCTCGGCGGCAACGCGGCCGGCCTTCTTCGCGGCCTTGGCGAGGCCCTTGGTGCGCAACCAGTCGATGGCGGCCTCGATGTTGCCGTCGGTCGCGGCCAGCGCGGTCTTGCAATCCATCATGCCCGCGCCAGTCTTGTCGCGGAGTTCCTTCACCATGCCGGCGGTGATCGCAGCCATCTGTCGTTCCTTGCTGTCATGTGCCGGGCCTGCGCAACGACGCTGGCGGCCAACGGCACGGTCTTCKATTTCAGAGCGCGCCATAGCGCGAAGGGAAAACGCCGACGCTCCGTGACCGGCCGTCGGCGTGACTTCATTCATCTGCCGCGCATTGCTGCGCTGCCGAGGCGACGCGCCGATGACGCGCCGCCCTGAGTTTGCTCTCAGGCCTCGGCGAGATCGCGCGCCTGGGCAACCCAGCCGTCGCGCTCGATGCGACCACCGAGCTTCAGATCGGCATCAACCTTGACGACATCGGCCGGCGACATCGCAGCGATCTGCCAGAAGTGGAACAGGCCACCGTCATTGAGCTTCTGAACCAGCTCCGGACCCATGCCGGAGAGCTTCATGAAGTCGTCCGGCGCGCCGCGCGGCGCAGTAAGCAGCTCGAACACCGGGGCAGCGTCTGCGGCCGGCTCGATGATCGCCGTCTCAACGATCGGGGCCTCGGCAGCACCGAGATCGATGCCATGGTCGCCCGAGGCGCGCGAGATGCCGTCGATGGCCGAACGGGCGATCAGGTCGCAATAGAGCTGGATGGCGCGGCCGGCGTCGTCATTGGCAGGCACCGGGTAGGTGATGCCATCCGGATCCGAGTTCGAGTCGACAATGGCGGCGACCGGGATGCCGAGGCGCTGGGCCTCCTTGATCGCGAGCGCTTCCTTGTTGGTGTCGATCACGAAGATCATGTCGGGCGTGCCGCCCATGTCCTTGATGCCGCCGAGCGCCTTCTCGAGCTTGTCGCGCTCACGCGCCAGCATCAGGCGTTCCTTCTTGGTCAGGCCGGTGCTGCCGCCATTCAGGAGCTCGTCGACCTTGCGCAGGCGCTGGATCGAGGCCGAGATGGTCTTCCAGTTGGTCAGCATGCCGCCGAGCCAACGGGAGTTCACGTAGTACTGAGCCGACCTCTTGGCAGCGTCGGCGATCGAGTCCTGCGCCTGGCGCTTGGTGCCGACGAACAGGACGCGGCCGCCACGGGCCACGGTGTCGCTGACAGCCTGCAGGGCGCGCGAGAGCATCGGCACCGACTGCGACAGGTCGAGAATGTGGATGTTGTTGCGGGTGCCGTAGATATACGGCGACATCTTCGGGTTCCAGCGGTGAGCCTGGTGGCCGAAATGCGCGCCGGCTTCGAGCAGCTGGCGCATGGAAAAGTCTGGCAGAGCCATGATTCGATCGTCCTTCCGGTTGAGCCTCTGGGGTGCGAATGAACAAGGCATGGACTGCCACGTCACCGGAACGCCTCGGAAGTGAGGCGATGCTCCCCATGTGGGATGGCCTGCGCCTTACACGGGAAAGCGTGGCAACGCAAGGCTCGCACCTCACCAGGTCATCGGCGCCGTGGCTTCTTTTGCGCGCCATGCGCCCATGCCGCCTCGAGCGCTCCGGCAAGTTCAGCCAGGCCCAGCCTGGAGAGATCGGCTGTCGTCCAACCCCGCTTGCCCCAGGCATTTGGCACCGGGCTGAAGGCATCCGGCGCCATCATGCACCTGAATTCCTGCTCCTCGGGCGAGAAGCCGAAATTCGCGCTGCAACCGTCAGGAGCGAGAGTGACGTAGATTCGCGAGACCTTGAAGGCGACCCGGTCGAAGTGCGGAGCCTCGACCGTGCCGTCCAGAGCCAGCGCCAGACGGCGCAGATCATCTCCCGTCGGCATCGTCCTCACCTCCCAAGCCAGAACGAATTCAGCCGGAAGCCGGATTCGCCGGCCTCATCATGACCGGCGACCATAACCCGAGAGCGCGACCCCGGATGGCTATTTGGGCAGGGCTGCGCCCGCTTGCTTCACCACATCGCCAATCTGCTTGCAGTAGGTCGCGGCCGATGCATTCTGGGCCTTGGCTATGGCCTCGATGTCCTGAGTGACGCCCATCATGGCGATCGTCCCCTTCTTGCCCTGCGCTTCGGCGGCATCCCCGCCGCTCTTGTCGGCAGGAGCCGGGATCAGGCCGAGCATCTTCTTCTGGATCTCGACCACATCAGCTCCGATGTGACCCTTCTCGTTGCAGTAGGTCAGGATCCCAAGCTGATTGCGGCCCGATTGATAGACGACAGCGAGCTGGTCGGCCTGGCTCTGCGCCAAGGCCGGACCGGCAGAGAGAACGGAAACCAGTGCGCCAACTGCGCAAAAGGGCTTCAAAAGAAACGACATAACGGCTTTCCCTCAAGCAATGAAGATCGGATCGACGCGTACCCCGCTTCCCCAGGGTCGTGACTAACCTTGCGGGCAGGTCAAGACAATCGCGCGACTGTCATGGCAGGGTACACTCAACCGGAGGTCGCCCCGCAGCGCAGCATTCCCTATCGTCCCCTTTTGGCAAGGATCCGGACAGCCGCCCGCCTTGCGACGGCGCCGCTCGGGCGCCAGGCGTCACGCAGCTGTCAGGGTTTCCGACTCGCGAGCAGACATAGCCTGAGCGATCAGAGTGAAGTCATGAGCGCTGACGGCGACCAGCCCGAAGCGAAACAGATAGCCCCAGTTCAGCCGCCCGGATGTCAATTCCAGCCTGTCGAGCAGTGGCTTGATCGATGCCTCGGATGCGGCAAGCCAGGCGACATCGCGCCGGGACGGTCGAAGCCGCCCCCCATATCGGCGGGATAGGGCTCATCGCCGCAGACTCGGCCGATCGCGGTGAAGGCCTGCAGCCTCTCCCCGCCACCGAAGGTTTCAGTCGGCGAGTAGCAGGCGACGCCATCACCGGCTCGAATCCGACGCAAGGGCCCGGTCTTGCCATGGCAAACCTGCATGAAGCCTCCGGCCACCCCTAGCCGGACATGCTCGGCTGAAGCGACGGCGATCCAATAGCCGGTCATGCTCGCCTCCTCAGGCTTCGGTCGGAGAGAAAACACGCAGGCGATGGCCATCCGGGTCGGTCGCGACAAAGGTGCGGCCGAAATCGAGATCGACCGGCTCCTGAAGGATGGTGATGCCGCGTTCCTTCCACTCCTTATGGATCGCATCGACCTGATCGGCGTGACCGACAGGCATGCCCAGTTCTCCGCCGCCACCGGCCGCTTCCGCTCCCGGCTCGACCGTATGGCGCGACCAGAGCCCGAGCATGATGCCCGACTTCAGCGCAAACAATGCAAAGGTCGGAGAGGCTTCAACCGGTTCGGCTCCGAGCAGCGCACGATAGAACCGGCAGCTAGCAGTCGGGCTGTCGACGTAAAGGATGACGAAACTGGCGTTCTGCATCGGTCGTGTCTCCGGTTGGGCGATGAGGAGATCCTAGATGCAGATGCTGCCAATTTCCGGCAGTGTCGCTCACGATGGCGGCGGAACTCCCTCCCGCTCGCGCCACTCCTTCAGCAAGCCCTGGCGCCGGCGCGGATAGCGGATATCGAGCGGCTGAACCTGCGAGATGCGGTCGGTGCGGAAATGCCGGAAATCCTGCCGCAGTTCGCACCAGGCGACGACGACGCGGACATGGTCGAAAAAGCTCAAGGCGAACGGCCAGACGACCCTCTCGCTCGCCTGCCCGGCACCATCCCGGTAGAGGATCGAGAGCTTGCGCTCTGAACGGATCGCCTTGCGGATGGCCGAGAGATCGAAGCTCTCCGCCATGATCGCGGCACCGGGGCCGACCAACAGGGCGGACGCCTCGGCATCATCGCGCAGATCCCCCGGCAGGACGGCGAGGATCTTGGCCAGCGCATCGCGCGCAGCCAGGGCAAGGCGGCCATCAGCCCGGTCGGAAACCCAGCGCGAGCCGAGCACCAGTGCTTCGATCTCGTCCTCGGAGAACATCAGCGGCGGCAGCATGAAACCCGGCTTGAGAACATAGCCCAGTCCCGGCTCCCCCTCGATCGGCGCGCCTTGCGCCTGCAAGGTGACGATGTCGCGGTAGAGGGTGCGTATGCTGACACGGAGCTCGTCGGCGAGCCGCCGGCCGGAGACCGAGCGACGATGGCGCCGCAGCAGCTGGATCAGATCAAGCAGGCGTTGCGAGCGCGACATCTGCCTGCGTCACATTGGTAACTCCTGCGGGGCGAAGCGCCTCACCCCCAGCGCCGACATGTCGGACCAGGCCTTGGCCAGCGAGCCATTGAGATMAATGGCGCGGCAGGCCTCCTCGACAACAAAGGTCTCCAGCCCGCTCCGGGCAGCATCCTGCGCCGTCCAGTTGACGCAGAAATCMGTCGCGAGCCCGACAATGGCGACTCGCGAGACGCCGCGCTCCTTGAGATAGCCCCCCAATCCTGTGGGTGTCACACGGTCGGCCTCGAAGAAGCCGGAGTAGCTGTCGATCCCGGATCGATAGCCCTTGCGGATGATGGCTTGGGCATGCGGCAGGTCGAGGCCTGGATGAAACTCCGCGCCTCGCGTGCCCTGGACACAGTGATCAGGCCAAAGCACCTGCTCGCCATAGGCCATCGCCACACTCTCAAAATGCTTCCTGCCAGGATGGTGCGAGGCAAAGGAGGAGTGCCCCGCCGGATGCCAGTCCTGGGTCAGGACCACCGTTTCAAAGCGGAGACCGAGCGCGTTGACCAGAGGGATGATCTCGTCTCCGCCAGTAACGGCGAGACGGCCGCCCGGGCAGAAATCGTTCTGCACATCGACGACAATCAGCGCTGTCATGCTGCCCTCTCCGCCTCTCAGCGCAATTCGACGCTGACCACTCCCGGCGCCGCCCGTACCGCGTTGGCAATCTGCTGGTTGACCGGGTAGCGGCCCGGCAACTCGATCTCGACCTCCTGCGCGCCGTCATCGAGGATCATGATCACCGCAACCTTGCCCTCGGCGCGGGCGCCTTCGCGCGGGCGAATGCGCTCCGCAATGCTGCCCAGTGCCCTGTCGTCGCGCAAGTAGACCAGCAGATCCTGTTTCTGGCGAGCGGCCAGATCATCGAGCACCTCGACATCCTCGATGCGTGGTCGCACATCCTCGCCATCGAGTACCGCGCTGAGGCGCAACACCAGCGCCCGGCCCGGCTCCAGCAGATCGCGGTAACGCTGCAGTCCTTCCGAGAACAGGATCGCCTCGAACTGCCCGCTGGGGTCTGACAGGTTGACGATGCCCATCTTGTTGCCGGATTTGGTGCGCCGCTCCGACTTGTCGATGACCGAGACCGCAACTTTGGCGACGGAGGTTCCGTTTGCCCTGACCGTCTTGGCAAAATCGGCAAAGCGCTGAACGCGCAGCCGCTTCAACACATGTTCGTAATCGTCGAGCGGATGCCCCGACAGGAAGAAGCCGACAGCGTCATGTTCGCGCCGCAGCCGCTCTGCCGGCGCCCACGGCTCGGTCGGCGGGATGCGAAAGGCTTCCGCGACGGAGCCCCCACCAAAGAGCTCGGACTGGCCACCGGCAGCCGCCTCGCGCGTGCGGTTGGAGAGCGCCAGCATGCCGTCGATCGCCGCCATGGCACGTGCACGGTCCTTCTCCAGCGGATCGAGCGCACCAGCGGCGATCAGGGCCTCGATCGTGCGGCGATTGACGAGCTTGGTGTCGATGCGGCGCGCAAAATCGGCGAGATCGCGGAACGGCCCGTCCGAATTACGCGCCACGACGACGGATTCGACCGCCGTGCGCCCCACCCCCTTGATCGCGCCGAGCGCGTAGCGGATCGCGCCATCGGCCACGTCGAACTCGACGCCCGAGCGGTTGATCGACGGCGGCTCGACCGTGATGCCGAGGCGCTCGGCATCGCGCCGGAATTCCGAGAGCTTGTCGGTGTTGCCCATGTCGAGCGTCATCGACGCGGCGAGGAACTCGACTGGGAAGTTCGCCTTGAGATAGGCGGTCTGGAACGCGACGACGGCATAGGCGGCGGCATGGCTCTTGTTGAAGCCGTAGTCGGCGAATTTCGCGAGCAGGTCGAAGATCTCGGAGGCGATGCTCTTCGTCATGCCGCCTTCGACGGCGCCCTTCACGAAGCGGTCGCGCTGAGCGTCCATCTCCGCCTTGATCTTCTTACCCATGGCGCGACGCAGCAGRTCGGCCTCACCGAGCGAATAGCCCGAGAGCGCCTGAGCCACCTGCATCACCTGTTCCTGGTAGACGATGATGCCATGCGTTTCGGCCAGGATCGGTTCCAGCTTCGGATGGAGATAGGTGGGATCCTCCAAGCCGAGCTTGCGGCGGCAATAGGTCGGGATGTTGTCCATCGGACCCGGCCGGTAGAGGGCGACGAGCGCGATCAGGTCCTCGATCCGGTCGGCCTTCATCTCGACCAGGGCCTTGCGCATGCCCGCCGATTCAACCTGGAACACGCCGACCGTCTCGCCGCGCGCCAGCATCTCGTAACTCTTCGGATCGTCGAAAGGCAGCTTGGCGAGGTCGATCTGGATGTCGCGCTGGGCAATCAGCGTGACGGCGGTCGTCAGCGTCGTCAGCGTCTTGAGGCCGAGGAAGTCGAACTTCACCAGGCCGGCCTGCTCGACCCATTTCATGTTGAACTGGGTCACGCGCATACCGGTACGCRGATCGACCGAGAGCGCGACGAGTTGCTCGAGCGGTCGATCGCCGATCACCACGCCTGCGGCGTGGGTCGAAGCGTGGCGGTGAAGCCCTTCCAGTTTCTGGGCAATTTCGAGCAGGCGGGCCACAACCGGCTCTTCGTCCGCAGCCGCCTGCAGCTTCGGCTCGCCAGCGATCGCCTCCGGCAGCGAGATCGGCTTCGCCGGGTTCTGCGGCACCAGCTTGGTCAGCTTGTCGACCTGGCCATAGGGCATTTCCAGCACGCGGCCGACGTCGCGCAGCACACCACGCGCCAGCAGCGTGCCGAAGGTGATGATCTGCGCAACGCGCTCCTCACCATAGCGCCGCTTGACGTAGTCGATCACCTCTTCGCGTCGGTTCTGGCAGAAGTCGATGTCGAAGTCCGGCATCGAGACGCGGTCGGGATTGAGGAAGCGCTCGAAAAGCAGGCCGAAGCGGAGCGGATCGACGTCCGTGATGGTCAGCGCATAGGCAACGAGCGAACCCGCGCCGGAGCCGCGTCCCGGCCCGACCGGGATGCCCTGGTCCTTCGCCCATTTGATGAAGTCCGAGACGATGAGAAAGTAGCCCGGGAACTTCATGCGGTTGATGATCGAAAGCTCGAAATCAAGCCGCGACTCGTATTCACCGACAGTATAGCCCGAAGCCGGGCCGTGCTTGGACAGCCGAGCCGCCAGACCGGCGCGCGCCTGGACCTCGAGCTCCTCTGCCTCGTCGCGCCCCTCCTCGC
Organism: Allobosea sp. 05T422_2; assembly: GCF_056396265.1. Lineage (NCBI taxonomy): Bacteria > Pseudomonadati > Pseudomonadota > Alphaproteobacteria > Hyphomicrobiales > Alloboseaceae > Allobosea > Allobosea sp. 05T422_2. Next base: position 19,122 of record NZ_JBFTLD010000074.1, read on the forward strand.
CGAAACGCGGCAGGATCGGCTTGCGTGTCGTGACGCGCCAGGTGCAGCGCATCGCGATCTCGACGGTCGCGGCCAGCGCCTCCGGCAGATCGGCGAAGCGGCGCTTCATCTCGGACCGGGTGACGAAGAAATGCCCTGGCGTCACGCGCCGGCGCTCGCCGTCGGAGACCAGCCGCCCTTCGGCTACCGCAAGCAGCGCATCATGCGCCTCGAAATCCCCGGCCTTGGCAAAGAAGGGCTCGTTGGTCGCGACGATGGCGAGTTCGGAATCATAGGCGAGCCTGAGCAGATGCGCCTCGACGGCAGCCTCGCCATMACGGCCATGGCGCTGGATCTCGACATAGAGCCTGTCGCCGAAGATTTCGGCGAGCTTTGCCAGGCGAGCGCCAGCCTGGGCTACCTGCCCGGCACGCAGCGCACTGTCGATCGGGCCGCCCGGCCCGCCGGTCAACGCGATCACGCCGTCATGATGTGCCGTCAGTTTCTCGAGCGACGAAATCGGCTGCCCGGCGCCGCCGCTTGCGAGACACGCTTCGGTGACGAGTTTCATCAGATTGCCGTAGCCCGCCTCGGACATGGCAAGCAGCACGATGTGCGGCACGGCCTGCGCCTGAACGGGCCGGCGGCCGCTATCCACCTCGTCGGCGAAATCGACCGAGAGCTGGACGCCCACGATGGGCTGGATGCCGCCACCAGCGAGCTTCTCGGAGAATTCGAGTGCGCCGAAAAGATTGTTGCTGTCGGTCAGGGCCAAAGCGGGCTGGCCGTCCGCAGTGGCTAGCTTGGCCAGCGTGCTGACCGTCATGGCCCCTTCGAGCAGGGAATAGCTCGAATGAACGTGKAGATGGACGAAACCCACCTCGGACAGAATGCGGGACCGGCCCTGCTCACGACTCATCGGGTCACCTCGTCCGCCCTTATGGAGCGGGCCGACCGGTCCAGTCGAGAGGCTTTCCGCCCGGCTGTGGATGGCTCAGACGCTAGGAGCGGCGAGCAGCGCCGCCCAGAGCCAGATCATCCCAAGGAAGAGGCCGAGCGAGGCAAGCTCCACCATTCCGACGACCAGCTTACGTGCTAAAACCATCTTGACCTCCAGATGTTCGCTATATGTCCATCATAATTCCTGTTTTGTTCTCGTCAATCGCGCAGCGTTAGTTCCATTCTGGACGTCTGGATGGAGGTTAATATCCCCTTGATGGTGGTGGAAGGCGATTAACCCTTCGGCGTAGGTCGCGTACGCTTTCCCGTCGGCGCATTCAGGCTCGTCCACGGCTGTCGGCGCCGCGGAATCTGCTAGAGAGCCGCATGGACCAAAGTTCAGATGCCTCCGGCGCTTCCGTCGCCAATCTCCGCTCAGAACCCGCCGAGGCGAACCAGCAGGACGAGCGCGCGTCAGCCTCCGGCAGCACGCGTAGCCCCGCGCTGGGCATCGTCCTGATGGCCATATCGATGCTGTTCATCCCGGGCGCGGATGCGATCGGCAAGTATCTCAGCGGAGCGCATTCCCCGGCCTTTCTAAGCTGGGCTCGTTATGTCGCGGCGCTCGGCTTCGTACTGCCTGTCGTGCTGTATGTGCAGGCGCGCGCGCCGGCGCCGCTGATTGGCCGCAACCAGATCCTGCCGCAGCTTCTGCGCACCGCCTTCCTGGTTGGCGCGATGACGCTCTATTTCACCGCAATCGCGCGCATTCCGCTTGCCGACGCTCTGGGTGCCTACTTCATCGCGCCGATCATCGCGACCCTGCTGGCCATGATTGTCCTGCGCGAGCGGCTTGATCGCCGAAAGCTGGCGGCCGTCATTCTAGGCTTCATCGGAGCCATGCTGATCGTGAGACCGGGCGCTGACGGCAGTTCCGGCACGCTGATCGCGCTGGCGTCGGGCGGACTGATGGCGTGCTACCTTGTGATGACCCGAGCGACCGCCCAGGGCAGCACACCGCTGTCGGCACTGACCATCCAGCTCGTCTTCGGCATCCTGTTGCTGACGCCTATCGTCCTGTTCCAGTGGACGGTGCCCAATCGCGAGGAGATTCTGCTGATCCTCCTGATGGGACTGCTTTCGGCCGTCAGCAACCTGCTCACGATCAGCGCCTTCAGAATGGCGCCGGTCTCGACGCTGTCGCCGCTCGTCTATCTCGAACTGCTTGGCGCGACCGCGCTGGGTTACGCGATGTTCGACGATCTGMCATCKACCGCGACCTKGATCGGCATTCTCGTGATCGTGATTGCCGGCCTTGCCGTCGTGGCGCCAGCTCGCGGAAAGCGCGGGCGCGCCCGGTAGTGCGCAACGGGAGAAGCCGTGCCCGCGCTAACGCAGCGGAACGACCAGCCCGTCCCGAATCGTCACCTGCCGGTCCATCCGCCGGGCGAGGTCGAGATTATGGGTCGCGATCAGGGCCGCGAGACCCGAAGCCCGGGCCAAGGCGACCAGCGTGTTGAAGACATGCAGCGAGGTGTGAGGGTCGAGATTGCCGGTCGGCTCGTCCGCGAGGAGCAGACGGGGCGCATTGGCGACCGCACGCCCAATCGCGACGCGCTGCTGCTCGCCACCGGAAAGCTCGCCCGGAAGATGGTCGAGCCGCTCGCCGAGCCCGAGAAAGGCGAGCAGTTCAGTCGCCCGCTCCTCGGCTTCCCGCTTCCGCAGGCCGCGAATGCGCTGCGGCAGCATGACGTTCTCGAGCGCCGTGAATTCAGGCAGCAGATGGTGGAACTGGTAGACAAAACCGATCTCGGTGCGGCGCAGCCGGGTGCGGCCCTTGTCGTCCAGCTTGCTGGTCGCGATTCCGCCGACGAAGACCTCGCCGCTATCGGGTTTCTCGAGCAGGCCGGCGACATGGAGGAGCGTCGATTTGCCGGTACCGCTCGGTGCAACAAGCGCGACAAGCTCGCCCGGCCACAGTGCGAAATCCGCCTTGCGCAGGATCTCGAGCGGAGCATCGGTCTGTGGGTAATAGCGCTCGATCTGGGAGAGGAAGAGCGCCGGTGTTTCGCGTTGCATGGCCACGGGTTCTTCTGCCTCAACCCATCCGCAGGGCTTGGACCGGGTCCAGCCGCGCGGCCTTCCAGGCCGGATACAGCGTCGCCAGCAGCGATAGGACCAACGCCATCCCGACGACACTCGCCACTTCCCGCCAGTCGATCACGGAGGGAATGTCGCTCAGGAAGCGTACTGTCGGATCCCAGAGATTGGCCCCGGTGATCCAATTCAGGGTGGCCATGATCGACTTGATGTTGTTGGCGAAGAGAACGCCGAGGCCTAGCCCTGCCAATGTACCGAACACGCCGATGGCCGCCCCCGTGATCAGGAAGACGCGCAGCACAGTGCCGCGAGACGCGCCCATGGTGCGCATGATCGCGATGTCCTCGGTCTTGTCCTTCACCAGCATGATCAGGCCCGAGACGATGTTCAGCGCCGCCACCAGCACGATCAGGGTGAGAATGATGAACATGACGTTCCGCTCGACCTCGAGCGCGTTGAAGAAGGTACGGTTGCGCTGCCGCCAATCGGACAGCACAAGCGGCCGTGGCGCGTCGGCCTCGATCGCATCGCGCACGACCTGGGTCCGATCCGGATTGTCGATGAAGACCTCGATGACGTTCACATCGCCATCGCGGTTGAAATAGGCCTGCGCTTCTGCCAGCGGCATGAAGACAAACGAGGAATCGAACTCGGTCATGCCTATCTCGAATACCGCCTGGATCGGATAGGCCTTGATGCGCGGAGCGGTTCCGAACGGGGTCGAGGCTCCCTTCGGAGAAACGAGCGTGATCGTGTCGCCAGCGGTCAGCGAGAGCGCCGCGGCAAGCCGACTGCCAATGGCGACGCCGGCGGCGGCGTCGAAACCATCGAGCGTACCGCGCTTGATATTGTTGCCGATGAAGGGGATCGACTTCAGATCCGCCTCGGAAATGCCGCGCACCAGCACGCCGCCATTGGCGTATTGCGACGAAGCAAGCGCCTGGCCTTCCACCAAGGGGATTGCGAGCTTGATGCCGGGAACCTGCCGCAGCCGTGCCGCGACCGCTTCGTAGTCATCGAGCGGGCGATCAATCGGCGTCGCAAAGATGTGGCCGTTGACGCCGACGATCTTCTCCAGGAGTTCCTTCCGGAAGCCGTTCATCACCGACATCACGATGATCAGCGTGGCGACCCCGAGCAAAATGCCGAGGAACGAGAAGCCCGCGATGACCGAAACAAAGCCTTCGCGCCGACGCGTGCGCAGGTAGCGCCCGGCCAGCAGCCATTCGAAACCCGCAAAGGGGCGTGTGCCGGTGGGCTGCTCTGCTTCGGTCGACATCGACTCCACCGCCACGTTCATCGGCGCCTGCTCCGCTCCGCGATCATGCCGCTCCCACTCAAGCCGAGCGGCCCGGGAAGCGTTCCAGCGCAGCCGCGAGCGAGACGAGTTCGCGCTCTCCGCCGGCGCGGCGTTTGATTTCCACCTTGCCCTCAGCCAGGCCCTTAGGCCCGACGATGACCTGCCACGGTACGCCGATCAGGTCTGCCGTCGCGAACTTGGCGCCTGGCCGACCGTCTGTATCATCATAGAGCGTGTCATAGCCCTTGGCGGAGAGCGCTCTGTAGAGTTGCTCGCAGGCGCCGTCGGTCGCTGCGTCACCGATCTTCAGGTTCAGCACCGCGATGTCGAACGGTGCGATCTCGTCCGGCCAGACGATGCCGGCATCGTCGTGACCGGCCTCGATCAACGCTGCGACGAGACGGCTCGGGCCGATGCCATAAGAGCCCATATGCACCGGCACCTGCTGCCCGTCCGGCCCGGTCACCGTCGCGCCCATCGGCTCGGAATACTTCGTGCCGAAATAGAAGATATGCCCGACCTCGATACCGCGCGCCGACAGTTGCTGGCCGGCGGGAACCGCGTCGAATGCCGCCTTGTCGTGCATCTCCTCGGTCGCAGCGTAGAGGCTCGTCCATTTGTCGACGATGGCCTGCAATCCGTCGACGCTATCGAAGTCGGTGTCGACCTTCGGCGTCTCGAAGCTGAGATAGTCCTTGTGGCAGAATACCTCGCTCTCGCCGGTGGAAGCGAGGACGATGAACTCGTGGCTGAGGTCGCCACCGATCGGGCCCGTATCGGCACGCATCGGGATTGCCTTCAGGCCGAGCCGGGCGAAGGTCCTGAGATAGGCGGTGAACATGCGGTTATAGGCGTGCCGCGCGCCGGCCTGGTCGAGATCGAAGGAATAGGCGTCCTTCATCAGGAATTCGCGCCCACGCATCACGCCAAAGCGCGGCCTGACCTCATCCCGGAACTTCCACTGAATATGGTAGAGATTGAGGGGCAGGTCCTTGTAGGACTTCACATAGGACCGGAAGATGTCGGTGATCATCTCCTCGTTGGTCGGCCCGTACAGCATGTCGCGGTCGTGCCGGTCCTTGATGCGCAGCATCTCCTTGCCATAGGCGTCATACCGCCCGCTCTCGCGCCAGAGATCGGCCGACTGAATGGTCGGCATCAGAACCTCGATAGCGCCCGAACGATTCTGCTCCTCGCGCACCACCGCGTTGATCTTGTTGAGCACCCGCAGGCCGAGTGGCAGCCACGAGTAGATTCCTGCCGATTGCTGGCGGATCATACCGGCGCGCAGCATCAAGCGATGCGAGACGATCTCGGCTTCCTTGGGCGTGTCACGCAGGATCGGCAGGAAATAGCGGGAAAGGCGCATCGGAAAACTCGTTCGAGGGCAGTACGCGGCTCAGCGCGCAGCGAGTCATGTTG
>NZ_JBFTLD010000075.1:0-24770 GCF_056396265.1 Allobosea sp. 05T422_2
GCCGTCCGTGGACCCGTTGGGGCACTCGGATGTCGTCAAAGGCGCCGGCATCGTGCAATTGCTTGATGGCGAACCCGGCGAGGGTCAACGCGGCGGTTGGCCCGCCAAGTCGTGAGACCAGCATCGCCAGGCCGACCGCGACAGGGCGTGAAAAACGTCCCGAAGCCGCTTCGACGGCGAGCCATGCTCCKAGACTGTGAACGAGGAGCTTCATCCGGTCATCCTGCTGTGCTTGAGGGGCGGGGACAATCTGATCGATGAAGGCCTAACCGCTGAGACAGGTCGTGGTTCCGTATCTCCGTCGTTTGACGATTGCGCCGGGGCGTGCCTGATTCGGATCCGAAGGAGTGCGAAGCCGTCCTCGGGGGCAGACAGTTTCGCGAGCCCGACGCCACCTTCAGCGAGTCTCAACGCGAGGACCGACCATGAAGAAGCCGACGTCACGCATCGATCTGAAGTCCAACACCAAAACCTCAATGATCAGCCTGCTCAATGCCCGCCTGGCGGACGGCATCGATCTTGCGCTTGTCACCAAGCAGGCCCACTGGAATCTGAAGGGCCCGGGCTTCATCGCTATCCACGAGATGCTMGATGGCTTCCGCGCCGAGCTCGATACCCATGTCGATACAGTCGCAGAGCGCGTGGCACAGCTTGGCGGGATTGCGCTGGGCACAACGCAGACTGTCGCGTCGGGCACGACGCTGAAGCCCTATCCGACAGAGATCGTTGCGGTGAAGGATCACCTCGCCGAACTGATCGAGCGCTACGCCGAGACCGCCAAGACCGTCCGCACCGCGATCGACACCGCGGCTGAGGCTGGCGATGCGGACACGGCCGATATCCTGACCGGCTATTCTCGGGCGCTCGACAAGGCGCTCTGGTTCCTGGAGTCGAGCGCGGCCTGACATCCGCATTGTCGAAAGCGTTGACGGGACGCCCACGCATGGGCTCTTAAGACCAACGACCTTTTGGCCTGACCTTCGGCCGGGGCTTTCCCCGGCCATTTTGCGTTCGAGCGAAGCAATGATGGACAAGACATTCGAGCCCGCCACCGTCGAGGCGCGCATCAGCAAGGCCTGGGAAGAGGCCGAGGCCTTCCGGGCAGGGCGTGGCGCCGAGCCGGGCGCTGAGCCCTATTGCATCGTCATTCCGCCGCCGAACGTGACTGGCTCCCTGCATATGGGCCATGCGCTCAACAACACGCTGCAGGATGTGCTCTGCCGCTTCGAGCGCATGCGCGGCAAGGACGTGCTCTGGCAGCCGGGCACCGACCATGCCGGCATCGCGACCCAGATGGTGGTCGAGCGCAAGCTTGCCGCCGAGAACAAGACCAACCGCAGGACCATGGGCCGCGAGGCCTTCCTCGAGGAGGTCTGGCGCTGGAAGGCGGAGTCCGGCGGCACCATCGTCAACCAGCTGAAGCGGCTCGGCGCCTCCTGCGACTGGTCGCGCGAGCGCTTCACCATGGACGAGGGGCTGAGCGCGGCCGTGCTCAAGGTCTTCGTCTCCCTGCACAAGCAGGGGCTGATCTACCGCGCCAAGCGGCTGGTGAACTGGGATCCGAAATTCCAGACCGCCATTTCCGATCTTGAGGTCCTGCAGGTCGAGAAGACCGGCTCGTATAAATGGCAGCGCGGCGGCGAGGAGGAATTCGACTCCGCCAAGCTCGACAAGGCGCTGAACCGCGATCCGAGCGGGCATCTCTATTATTTCAACTACCCCCTCGAAGGCGTGGTCTACGACCTCGACGACGCTTCGACCTTCATCACGGTTGCGACGACCCGGCCGGAAACGATGCTGGGCGATACCGGCGTMGCGGTGCACCCCGAGAACGAGCGGCTGAAGGGCCTGATCGGCCGGAACGCGATCCTGCCGCTGGTTGCGCGCGTCATCCCGATTTTTGGCGACGACTATGCCGACCCGGAGAAGGGCACAGGCGCGGTCAAGATCACGCCGGCGCATGACTTCAACGATTTCGAGGTCGGCAAGCGCCACAAGCTTGCGGTCATCAACATCCTCGACGGCGAAGCGCGCATGCTTCTCGAAGCGAACGAGGACTTCCTGGCCGGCGCCAAGCCCGAGCAGGCGGTGCAGGCTCTGCACGGCCTCGACCGCTTCGCTGCCCGCCGTCTCGTCGTTGCACTGATGGCAGAGCGCGGCTTGCTGGTGAAGATCGAACCGCATGCGCATACCGTGCCGCATGGCGATCGCTCCGATGTCGTGATCGAACCCTGGCTGACCGATCAGTGGTATGTCGACGTCAAGCCGCTGGCGGAACGCGCGCTCAAGGCCGTGAAGGATGGGCGCACCAAGATCACGCCCGATAGCTGGACCAAGACCTATAACGACTGGCTCGAGAACATCGAGCCCTGGTGCGTCTCGCGTCAGTTGTGGTGGGGGCACCAGATTCCGGCCTGGTACGGACCGGATGGCGAGTGCTTCGTCGCCGAATCCGAGACCGCTGCACAGGCTCTGGCGGTCGGCCATTACGGCGGCCCGGTTGCGCTGACGCGCGACGAGGACGTGCTCGACACCTGGTTCTCGTCGGCGCTCTGGCCGTTCTCGACGCTGGGCTGGCCGGAGGATACGCCGGAGCTCAAGCGCTATTACCCAACGGCGACGCTCGTCACCGCCTTCGACATCATCTTCTTCTGGGTCGCCCGGATGATGATGATGGGCCTCAACTTCATGGACGAGGTGCCATTCAAGGACGTCTATATCCACGCCATCGTTCGCGACGAGAAGGGCGCGAAGATGTCGAAGTCGAAGGGCAACGTCATCGATCCGCTGACGCTCGTCGACAAGTATGGTGCCGACGCCCTGCGCTTCACGCTCGCTGCCATGGCGGCGCAGGGGCGCGACATCAAGCTCGCGACCTCGCGTGTCGAGGGTTATCGCAACTTCGCAACGAAGATCTGGAACGCCTCGCGCTTCGCCGAGATGAATGGCTGCCAGCGCGTCGAGGGTTTTGATCCCGCTCTGGTCACGCAGCAACTCAATCGCTGGATCCTCAGCGAGGCGGCCCGGGCCGCCGACGAGATCGCGGCCGGCATTGCCAGTTTCAAGTTCAACGAAGCGGCAGGCGCCGCCTATCGCTTCGTCTGGAACGAGTTCTGCGACTGGTATCTCGAGCTGGCGAAGCCCGTTCTGCAGGGCGACGGTGCAGCCGCAGCGGAGCGGGCTGAGACACAGGCGACCGTTGCCCATGTCATCGACCTGATCTGCCAGCTTCTCCACCCCTTCATGCCGTTCCTCACCGAGGAGCTCTGGGCCGTGAAGGCGGGAGAGGGGGCTCAGCGCAAGCTTGCCAAGGGTGATGCCGCGCTGGTCTGCCTGACGCGCTGGCCCGAGCTTGCCGGCCTCACGAACGAGGCGGCCGAGGCTGAGATCGGCTTCGTCGTCGATCTGATCTCCGATATCCGCTCGGTCCGCTCCGAGACCAATGTGCCGGCCGGCGCGCAAGCGCCTCTGGTACTGGTCAAGGCGAGTGCTGCGACCAAGGCGACGATCGAAGCCTGGGCTCCGATGATCGAACGGCTGGCGCGCGTCTCCGCGATCGGCTTCGCCGAGATCGCCCCGCCGCAATCCGCCCAGATCATCGTGCGTGGCGAAGTCGCGGCTCTGCCGCTCGCCGGCATCATCGACCTCGACGCGGAGCGGGCGCGCCTGACGAAGGAGCTCGCCAAGCTCGACCAGGACATTCTCGCGGTGGAGCGCAAGCTCGGCAATCCGGATTTCGTCGCTCGTGCGCCGGAAGAGGTCGTCGAGGAAAACCGCGAGCGCAAGGCGCAGGCCGAGGCACGGAAGGTCAAGATCGGCGAAGCGCTGGTGCGGCTGCAATAGCCCGGTAGCGCGTCACTCCCGCGTTATGCAAAGACTGGTAGGGTTCCAAACGCGCTTGCTGGAGCCCTGCCATGTTTCGCCGCAATGCCTTCGATCGGTTCCTTGTCGATGACTTCCTGACGGAAGCGGGTACGCCCTCGCGCCGGCGTTTTCTGCAGGGGCTTGCGGCCTCGGGCCTGTTGCTCACCGGCGGCGCTGTGCTCGACCAGCGGGTCTGGGCCAATCCGGTCTTCGCTGCCTATCCTTTCGGGCTCGGCATCGCCTCGGGCGATCCGTCTGCCGATGGCTTCGTGATCTGGACCAAGCTCGCGCCCCTGCCGCTTGCGCGCAATGGCGGCATGCCCATGAAGGCTGTCGAGGTCACCTACGAGATCGGTGCCGAGGCGAATATGCGCCAGATCGTGCAACGCGGCTCGGCCCTGGCCCGGCCCGAGCTTGGCCACGCCGTCCATGTCGAGGTCTCCGGGCTGGAACCGAACCGCGACTATTTCTACCGCTTCACGTGCGGCGGCGAGCGCACCATCACGGGCCGTGCCCGTACCTTCCCGTCGGCGAATGTGTCGGTTGAGCGGGTCCATTTCGGTGTGCTCGGCTGCCAGCGCTACGAGGACGGCCATTTCACCGCCTTTCGCCATGTTGCGGATGAGCACTTCGATTTCATCTACCATTACGGCGACTACATCTACGAGTACCGCATGGTGCGGCCGAACGAGCGGCCCTTGGCTGTCGCGCGCGTCATGCCCGGAGATCCCGACGAGATCTATTCGCTCGCCGACTACCGGCATCGTTATGCGATCTACAAATCCGATCCCGACCTGCAACTGGCCCATGCCTCGACATCGTGGCTGGTCTCGTTCGACGATCATGAGGTCGACAACAATTTTGCAGGCCTGGTCTCCGAGCAGAATGTTCCCCCGGAGATCTTCGCGCTGCGCCGCGCTGCCGGATTCCAGGCCTGGTATGAGCATATGCCGTTGCGCCGGGCGTCGATCCCGAGCGGTCCTTCGATCCAGGCCTATCGGCGCTTCCTCTATGGCGATCTGGCCCAGATCGATGTGCTCGACACCCGCCAGTTCCGCTCGGACCAGCCTTGCGGAGATGGCTCGCACGCAGCCTGCGCTGACGCGCTGAAGCCTGAAAACACGATGCTTGGCGAAAAGCAGGAGGCCTGGCTTGCCGAGGGCCTGCGCAGTTCGAGAGCGCGATGGAACGTGCTGGCTCAGCAGGTCATGGTGATGCGCCACGACCGCGATCCCGACCCCAGGAAGGTCGGCTACAGCATGGATAAATGGGACGGTGCAGTGGCGGCACGCCAGCGTCTGTTCGACACGCTGGAGAGCGCTGGCACGGCCAACGCAGTCGTGCTCACCGGAGACATCCACCAGAACTGGGCGGGCGAGCTCAAGGCCAATTTCGCCGATCCCAAGTCCAGGACGCTTGGCGTCGAGTTCGTCGCCACCTCGATCACCTCGGGCGGCGACGGAGCCGACACGACAAAGGCGGGACAGGTCGCCCTGCAAAAGAACCCGCATATCGGGTTCTTCAACAATCAGCGCGGCTACATGCGCCATACCCTTTCACAAGGCGGCTGGCAGGCCGATTACCGCGTGCTGGACCGGGTTACCACTGCCGGAGCCGCGATCTCGACCCGTGCCAGCTTCGTCGTCGAGGCCGGAAAACCGGGGATGTCGCCGAAATGAACCGCTGTCTGCGCTGCCCGTATCAGGACATGAATCGGTCGCCAAATTGACCTTGAACTAAGAGACCTCTGGCAAATTCCCGGGGACACGATTAGATGCGCGCGGGGTGCAAGTCTGCCATGCGCCGTTCGATCCACTGCACGAGACACTGAACCGACGCATGCTCAAGCGAGCTTATGATTGGTGCGTTTCCTACGCATCCCACCCCGCCGCGCCGTGGCTGCTCTTCGCCCTGACTTTTGTCGAGAGCTCGGTCAGCCCGTTGCCTCCGATTCCGCTGCTGCTGCCGATGTGCATCGCGCGGCCGGACCGGGCCTGGTTCTACGCCGGGATCTGCTCGCTCGGCGCCGTCACGGGGGGCTATCTCGGCTATGCGATCGGCGCCTTCCTGTATGAATCCGTCGGCGTCTGGCTGATCAGCATCTACGGGCTTCAGGACAAGGCCGCCCATCTGATCTCGAGTTCGCAGGATTTCTGGTTCTGGGTRCTCGTCACCAAGGGGCTGACGCCGATCCCGTTCAAGATCGTCACGATCATGTCGGGCTTCCTGCATTTCGACATCTGGAAGTTCACCATCGGCATGGTGATCTCACGCGTCACCTTCTTCGCCATGATCGCGCTCGCGCTACGCTTCTACGGCGACAACATCCGCATCTTCATCGAGAGGCACCTGCCGCTCAGCGTGACGCTTCTGCTCGTGGTGGTCGTTGGCGGGTTCTTCGTCCTGCCCATGGTTCTCTGAGCTGCGGTTCCTCAAATTGTGACATCGTGGCAACACCGCTGAGGCATCGCATGCGCGCTGTCCTGAGCTGGATCAGATGCCGCGATGCCGCCACAAAGCGCCCCCAGCAAAGAGGGACGTTAAGTCACTGAGATTTAGATGATTTAAAGTCGGGTTTGTCCGGTTGGAAGATTATGTCCTTCCCGAGCCTGCAAAGAGACTGAACGTTGCGCCTGGCGCGGGCTGCGTGGCACATCTGCCGCGCACTGCAAGCGCAGGGTGGAGCGAGGACAGGTAGAATGGACGCGCGCGTTTTCGATAAGTCGAAGCTACCCAGCCGGCATGTCAGCGTCGGGCCGGCGCGCGCTCCGCATCGTTCCTACTACTATGCGATGGGGATGACCTCGAAGCAGATCGCGCAGCCCTTCGTCGGCGTTGCGTCCTGCTGGAACGAGGCGGCTCCCTGCAATATTTCGCTGATGCGCCAGGCCCAGGCCGTCAAGAAGGGCGTTGCTTCGGCCGCGGGCACGCCGCGCGAGTTCTGCACCATCACGGTGACCGACGGCATCGCCATGGGCCACCAGGGCATGAAGTCGTCGCTGGCCTCGCGCGAATGCATCGCCGACTCGGTCGAGCTCACCATGCGTGGCCATTGCTATGACGCGCTGGTCGGCCTTGCCGGTTGCGACAAGTCGCTTCCGGGCATGATGATGGCGATGGTTCGCCTCAACGTGCCGTCGATCTTCATCTATGGCGGCTCGATCCTGCCGGGCACCTTCAAGGGCAAGCCGGTCACCGTCCAGGACGTGTTCGAGGCCGTCGGCAAACACTCCGTCGGCGCCATGTCGGACGAGGACCTGAAGGAACTGGAGGAGGCAGCCTGCCCGTCCTCGGGCTCCTGCGGCGCCCAGTTCACCGCCAACACCATGGCGACGGTTGCCGAGGCTATCGGCCTTGCGCTGCCCTATTCCTGTGGCGCGCCTGCGCCCTACGATGTGCGCGACACCTTCTGCTACACCGCCGGCGAGATGGTGATGGAGCTGATCGCCAGGAACATCCGCCCGCGCGACATCGTCACCCGCAAGGCGTTGGAGAATGCGGCCATGGTCGTGGCGGCCTCGGGCGGCTCGACCAATGGTGCGCTGCACCTGCCGGCGATCGCACATGAATGCGGCATCGATTTCGATCTCTTCGCCGTCGCCGAGATCTTCAAGAAGACCCCCTACATCGCCGACCTGAAGCCAGGTGGGAAATATGTCGCCAAGGACATGTTCGAAGTCGGCGGCATTCCGCTGTTGATGAAGACCCTGCTCGACCATGGCTACCTGCATGGCGACTGCATGACCGTGACCGGCCGCACGATTGCCGAAAACCTCGCTTCGGTGAAGTGGAACGATGAGCAGGACGTAATCCGCCCCGCCAACAAGCCGTTGTCCGACAATGGCGGTGTCGTCGGTTTGCAGGGCAATCTCGCCCCTGAGGGCGCGATCGTGAAGATCGCGGGCATGCCGGCCGAGAGCCTGGTCTTCACCGGGCCGGCCCGCTGCTTCGACTGCGAGGAGGACGCCTTCAGGGCCGTCACCAATCGCGAGTACAAGGTCGGCGACGTGCTGGTCATCCGCTACGAGGGCCCCAAGGGCGGCCCCGGCATGCGCGAGATGCTGTCGACGACCGCGGCCCTCTACGGCCAGGGCATGGGCGACAAGGTCGCGCTGATCACGGACGGGCGATTCTCCGGCGCGACCCGCGGTTTCTGCGTCGGCCATGTCGGCCCCGAAGCCGCCGTTGGCGGGCCGATCGGCCTCATCCGCGATGGTGACATTATCGAGCTCGATGCCATCACAGGAAAGCTCGCGTGCCGCCTTTCTGATGCCGAACTTGAGGAGCGTCGTAAGGCCTGGAAACCGCGCAGGACCGACTACAATTCGGGCGCGCTGTGGAAATACGCGCAAACGGTCGGCTCCGCCAAGGGCGGGGCCGTGACCCACCCAGGAGGGGCGGCAGAAACCCATTGCTATGCGGATATCTGAGACCATCATAGCTGGAACATTACTGATCCTGGGCTGCCAGTCGGCAGCCTGGTCGCAGGATGTCATGGGCCGGGCACCGATCCCGCCGCGCTCGATTCCGGGCGCTCCGCTGCCGGAGCCCGAGGGGCCGCCTCCCGCGGGCCTGCAGGCCCTCCCCAATGGCCGCGTGCTGGCGCCTGCGCCGAACGCTCCCGCCGCGCATGCCGCGCTGCCGTTGGCGCCCTTCGCCAGCGCGCGCGATGCGCTGAAGGCCTGGATGCGCGATTCGACGGCTGGTGATCAGGCCGGCGCCGTGCGCGCGCTCGAATATGCCGCGGCTCACGGCCACCTCACTGCCCAGTACAAGCTCGGCCGGATGTATGCCGGTGGCGAAGGCGTTCCCAGCAATGATCTGAAGGCCTTCGAGTACTTCTCGAAGATTGCGGACGAGAATGCCGATGCGATTCCCGGCACGGCCGACGGGCGTATCGTTGGCAGCGCCTTCGTAGCGCTCGGCAGCTATTTCACGGACGGCATCAAGGGCTCCTATGTGAAGCCCAATATCGACCGGGCCTTCGATATGTTCCACTATGCCGCATCCTATTTCGGCGATCCCGACGGGCAGTACAATCTTGCCCGGCTCTACATGAACGGGCAGGGCACCGGCCGCGACCAGCGGCAGGCAGCGCGCTGGATGAAGCTTGCAGCCGAGAAGGGGCATGTGCCGGCGCGTGCCGTTTTTGGCGACATGCTGGTTCGTGGCAGCGATGGCGTTCCGCGTCAGGTCTCACAAGGGCTGATGTGGCTGGCTCTGGCACGCGATGCTGCCGATCCGGCGCGTGAAGCCTGGATCTTCGAGCGCTATGACGCGGCCTTCGCTGCGGCTTCCGTGAGTGACCGCAACGCGGCGCTATCGCTGGTTGAGCGCCAGCAGGTTGCAGGCCGCTCCAGCGAACGCTGAAAGCCGTACACCGACGTCTCTGGCCGCCCCACGCGGCGGCGTAACGCATGGCGGGCAAGTACGCCCTGCCGTGCCCACCGCATCGCTCTCTCCTTCAGCCCTGCATACATCCTCGCCTTGTCGTTGCGTGGGAAAACCGTTGCTCGCGCCCCGGCTCCGGATGTCGCCAGTCGGAGCTGCCGCGAACCGCGCCGGTTTTCTGGCGCGCGCCGTCTGCTCTTCGGCGGCCGCACAATTCCGGAAGCGGGCCGCGCCGGGCGAAACGGGCGCACACCGAGATGTGATGGCGCCGGCTTGTCCGAGGCCTGAACACGGATCAATGTTCATCGTATGTTCATGCGGTAAGGCGGAGATTCACCGCAAGGCGAGGCTCACTTGATGGGAGATTCGTCATGACCTCAATGCTCAGCATCACCAAGACGACTGCCGCTGCTTTCGCCGCGGTCATGGCAGTCGGTGTCATCGCATGGTCGGCGCCAGCCGAGGCGCGGTTCGGCGGCGGCGGCGGCTTCCAGGGTGGCGGAGGCTTCCATGGCGGTGGCGGAGGCTTCCACATGGCCTTCCACGGCGGCGGCGGCCGAATGGCTGGCTTCGGAGGGGGCGGTTTCGCCCATCCCGGTTTTGCCCGCCCAGTCTTTGCCGGTCGGTCGGTTTTCTTCCACCAACAGCGGTTCAACCATAACCGGTTCTTCGTCGGCCCGGCCTTCRCATTCGGCGTCGGGGCGCCCTATTACTACAACACCTATTACAATGACGGCTGCTACTATGCGTGGCAGCAGCACTACGACCAGTGGGGTTACGCCGTCGCTCGCCGCGTATTGGTCTGCTACTGACAAGCCGTTCCATGCGACGCGGACGACGCTTGGTCCGGGCAATAGCCGCGCAAGGACGCGCTGATCACGCTGCCTTCAACTCCACGATGACCGGCACATGATCCGACGGCTTGTCCCAGCCGCGGACATGTTTGGCGATCGAGACAGCGGCAAGCCTGTCTGCAGCGTGCGGCGAAAGCAGCAGATGGTCGATCCGGATGCCGTTGTTCCGCTGCCAGGCGCCAGCCTGATAATCCCAGAAGGTGTAAAGCCCGCCGGAATCCGTGGTCGAGCGGAGCGCTTCGGTGAAACCGAGATTAACGAGCCCGCGGAAGGCGGCCCGGGTCTGCGGGAGGAACAGCGCGTCATCGACCCAGGCCGCGGGGTCGCGTGCATCGCGTGGCTCGGGGATGACGTTGTAATCGCCGGCCAGGACCAGCGGCTCTTCCTGGGCAAGCAGCATTTGCGCATGGGCGGTCAGGCGGCGCATCCAGCCAAGCTTATAGGGATATTTCTCGGTATTGGGCGGATTGCCGTTCGGCAGGTAGATCGAGGCGATACGGACTACGCCACCGGCATAGGGCAGCACGCCCTCGAGATAGCGAGCCTGCTCGTCGGCATCGTCTCCCGGCAAGCCGCGGCGGACATCCTCGAGCCTGGCGCGGCTGAGAATCGCGACGCCGTTGAAGGTCTTCTGGCCATGGGTCTCGACCTGCCAGCCGGCCTCCTCGATTTCGCGCCGCGGGAAATCCCCGTCGACGCATTTCAGCTCCTGCAGGCATAGGGCGTCGGGCTCGGATTCCCTGAGGAAATCGAGCAGATGGCCAAGCCGCTGGCGGACCGAATTGACGTTCCAGGTGGCAATGCGCAACGGGCTGGCTCCGAGTCAGGTCGAGGGCTGAATAAGCGTCAGAGATCGGCCGCTGACAACCCTGCAGTGGTGCCGGTCATGCCAAATGGCGTCAGTATCCGTGCCCAAACAGCACATCTCCCCATCAAAAACCTCCCCATGTCGCCATGGAGAGGCTCGATGTCGTGGCGCTGAATGCGCGTCAGCGCTCAGGGACAGGCGCGCACCACGCCGCCCGCGCCGATATAGGTTCCGGTCTCGGGGTCGTAGCTGCGGAACCGGCGCGCGCAATAGGCGACTGCATCGGCATCCGGGGAGGCATAAACCGGGCCACCATAGACGGGGCCGCCGTAGACAGGGGCCGGAGCGGCGTAGACCGGACCAGGCGCAAGCAATGCGCCAGCTGCCAGTGCGCCGATGGCGCCCGCTGCAATGCCGGCACCGACGGCCGCACCGCGTCCGCCGCGATAATAGCCGCCGCGGTAGCCGTAGCCGGGGCCGTAATATCTCCGGTACTGCACGCTCTGAATCAGATCCTTGCCCGATTCGGCGACAGCCGCTGCTGAGCCAGTCGTCGCGCTCAACGGCGCGGCGCTCGCCGGGGCGGTCAGAACGACGCCTCCTAGCAGCGCGGTGGCGATGGCGAGGGTCTTGATCATGACGAAACTTTCTCCTTTCCTCTCGAACGTGAGAGGAACGCCAGTGTTCCTCCAATCCATGGCAATTTTATAGTGCAAGGCGACGGCGTGAAAGCCCCGACCGTCAAGATCCGTGAAATTTCATCCTTACGGCGCTTCGTCATCGCATTTCAGCATTTCGATGCAAAGTTCGGCTCAGGATTGGCGCTTGTCTCGCAGGCGCTTCCGCACCATCTAGCGACGGCATGATGTTGCTTMGCAACACGATCCCTTCCCGCATCCGGAACCACTCTATGCTGCACCAGAACCCGACGCTGCCCCCTGCCGAGGCGATGAAGCCGTTGCCGATGATCATTTTCGGCTCGCGCTGGCTGCAGGTGCCGCTCTATCTCGGCCTCATCGTCGCGCAATGCGTCTATGTCTTCCTGTTCCTGAAGGAACTGGTCCACCTCGTTACACATGCGACGCAGTTCGGCGAGCAGCAGATCATGCTGGTCGTCCTCGGGCTGATCGATGTGGTGATGATCTCCAACCTGCTGATCATGGTCATCGTGGKCGGCTACGAGACATTCGTTTCGCGCCTGAAGCTCCATGGTCACCCCGATCAGCCGGAATGGCTGAGCMATGTCAATGCGAGCGTCCTGAAGATCAAGCTCGCTATGGCGATCATCGGCATCTCGTCTATCCACCTGCTCAGGACCTTCATCGAGGCCGGCAATATCGGCAATACGGGGCGGGTGACGAATTACACCGAGACCGGGGTCATCCTGCAGACGGTGATCCACGTCGTCTTCATCTTCTCGGCCATGGGGATCGCCTGGGTCGACAAGATCACTCTGCMGGCCGGCAAGGGCCACTGAGCCGCGGGTCAGGCCCTGAGACCGCGCGGCATCCCCTTGGTGCTGCGCGGCTGCGCCTGGCCTGGCGCAGTCTCGACGCCGATCGTCGGCAATGCCAGCGTGCGTTGGCCGCGAAAATCGACATGGCAGACGAGGAGCCCACGCTCCTCGATATAACCCAGAACGCGGCGGGCGCGGCCCGGCGAATGGCTGCCATAGACCTCGGCGAGTTCGGCGTCGGTCGGGGCGGGAGCGCCCTCGATCGCGGTGCGGGCAATGTAGAGAAACAGGCTCTGGAGGTCGTCCGGCAGGGTGGCTGCGGCGTCGAGCGAGACCTGCCAGGCATGGGACGCCGTGATGTCCTCACTCGCGCCTGCGCGGGCTACGGCAAGCCGCCGGCGGAAGTCATCGAGGCTGAGCGAGGATTGACCGACGCGGCGCATGCGGCAGCGCACCGTAAAGTCCTGATAGACCACGGCGACCTGGCGGCTCCGCGTTTCCGGGTCCTCCATCAGATCGCGCAGGATCTCGGTCATGATCGCCTCGCGCTCTTCCGGTTCCATCGGAATCTCGGGCTCCGGCTCGACGGCGGGGGCAGGGCGATAGCTCTCGATCTGGCGGAGCACTTCATTGGCTGCCGGGCGCGGCCGCGGCGTGGGACGCGGGACCCAGGAGGTGACGGGAGGTTCGTTCTCGCCCGCTTCGAAAATGAGCTTGCTCGCATCCTCCGGGGCCTGTTCGGGCAGGGGCATCAGGCCGGGCGCACTGCCGCGATCGACCGAGGACACGGCGCCGATCCTGAGCGGCAAGGGGCGTTTCGACAGCGCCGGGCCCAATGCGACGAACTGGCCACGCTCGAGGTCGCGGAACATCTCGGCCTGGCGCCGGTCCATGCCGAGCAAGTCGGAGGCGCGCTGCATGTCGATATCGAGGAAGGTGCGGCCCATCAGGAAGTTCGAGGCCTCGGCCGCGACGTTCTTGGCAAGCTTGGCGAGACGCTGAGTCGCGATCACCCCGGCGAGGCCGCGCTTGCGGCCGCGGCACATCAGATTGGTCATGGCGCCGAGGGAGAGGCGACKCGCTTCGTCCGACGCTTCGCCGGCCATGACGGGCGCGAAGAGCTGCGCCTCGTCGACGACGACCAGGATCGGGAACCACATGCTGCGATCGACGTCGAACAGCCCGCCGAGAAAGGCGGCCGTCGCGCGCAACTGCTCGTCGGCGTCGAGATTCTCGAGGTTGAGCACGATCGAGACACGATGCTGGCGGACGCGGATGGCGATACGCTGCAATTCGGCCTCGCCGCAGGCGGCGTCGACCACGACATGGCCGAACTGACCGGCCAGCGAGACGAAATCGCCCTCCGGATCAATCACGGCTTGCTGGACCAGCGGTGCGCTTTGCTCCAGCAGCCGGCGCAGCAGATGCGACTTTCCTGAGCCGGAATTGCCTTGGACCAGCAGGCGCGTCGCCAGCAATTCGGCGAGATCAAGCAGCGCGGGTTGTCCACCCTGGGTCAAGCCCATGTCGATGCCCGTCGTCATGCTCTGGTCTTGCTGCTCCGTCTGCCGCCCTGTTCCCGGACCGGCGCTTCTAACACACTGCAACTGGCCGATGGCCGGATACGGCCGGCCTTCCACAACTATCGGCCCCGGCAGATCAGCGCAGGCAGCGCCGCGCGCGTTCTTCACGCTGAATGTCGGCGATCATGCGGCGCTGGGTGTTCGACAGCGGCAGCTCCTCGGCATTGTCGTATTGGCAGCCGGCATTACCAAAGGCCGCGATACCGCGCTGGGTGCGGAAGCAGTAGCCCTGCGCCTTGTAGATCTCGTTGCGGGCATACCAGAGCTCATCGCAGGTTTGCTGCGCGAGAGCCGGCGCAGGCATTCCTGTCAAAGTCAGGAATGCCATGATCATCAATGTCTTGTGCGGCATGGTTCACTTCTTGAATCGAGTCGGCTCGATGCAAGATTGGGCCGCCGGACGAGCCCGGGCAAGCGGGGCTATTTCAACTCGCTMTTGCGCAGCATGGCGGCGCTCATGCTGACTCCGAAATGTTCGCTCATTTCGCCCGCACTCATATGGCGGATCGCTTCGATATTCGGGATCAGCAGGGCGGCGGCATAGCGCCGGGCCTGATACTCCATCGCCCGGACCTTGGCCGAGAGGCGCTCGGCCTGCGAGCCGGCAGGGGCGCGATGCAGGATGCCTTCATGGCCGAGCAGGGCATGTCCGACCTCATGGGCGATGGTCATCAGCGCCCGGCTTTCGCCGCGCAGGGCCGCGAGAAACACGGGTTCCGGGATCCGAAGGCGCTTGGTCTCAGAATCCCATTGCGCCTCGGCGTCGGCGAGTTGGCCGTCCGGTACACGTTCATAGGCAAAATTCGGGTAGCGGGCCTTCAGCCGCGCCATCAGGATCATGAAATCAATGCCCTGTTCGTCGCGGAAGCCGAGTTCGCGGCGATGGCTCAAGGCGCGGGCATCGATCTGGGCATCGGTCAGGAATGCGGGCTTCATGACAGCCTCCCGTGACGGAGCGGGAGCAGCCTAGCGCGCTCTTTGCCAATGCTCAATCCAGGATCATCAGGCTTGCGCAGCTAGCGCGGGGCCATCTCGAGGCAGGTCAGGACCTGGACATAGCTGGGCGGGCCGCCGAGTTGCGCGCTCTCGACGCAGGTGTTGCGGCTCTGCGCTGGATAGGCCGACCAGCGTTGTACCAACGTCGCGCGCGCCTGGTTCTCGTCGTCCTGGCAGGCCTGGGCGGTACGACCGACCCCCATGCTGGAACGGCCGACGTCGCGGCACGTGTTGACGACATCGAAGCGTGGCGGCCCATCGGAAACGGGAACGAAGAGACCGGTTGATAGTGAAAGTGAGAGAAGGGCTGCGCTGATCATGGCGGAACCTCCGCAGGAGTGCCCGCGCGTTCTACGCGTTCAAACCGGGCCTGATCCAGCATAGCGCGTCGCCTGCACAGCCGCTAGCCAAGCGTAAACCGGTCTCTGCCCTTCGCCTTGCTTACGTAAAGCAGACCGTCCGCCCGCCTGTAGATTTGCTCCAGTGTTTCAAGGCCGTCGAAGAGGGCCGCGCCGACGCTGGCGGTCAGGTGAGGGGCAGTGTCCGAGGCGTCATGGGGAATGTCGAGCGAGGAGACCGCGCGGACGAGATTATCAAGCATGGCGCATGCCGTATCAGGCCTGACCCCATAGAGGATCAGGCCAAATTCCTCGCCTCCCAGGCGCCCAACCATGTCCATCGGCCGCCGCAATCTCGCTTCGAGCGCGCGGGCCAGGCTGCGCAGAGCCAGGTCGCCGGCCTGGTGTCCGTAGCGGTCATTGTACTTCTTGAAGTGATCGACATCGAGAATGGCGAAGACGAGACCGGCGCGCTCGCGCCTGGCCTGGCGCAAGGCCGTTGCGGCGTGCTCCTCGAAGAAGCGCCGATTGCCGATACCGGTCAGTGGGTCGGACATGGCGCGGTTGTGCAGCATCCGACGCAGCAGGAAGTGATCGCGCTGGGTGTATTCGCGCAGATAGGCGCCGACCGCGCCGACGAAGACGGCAAAGAACATCAGGATCGAGATCCGGATATGCTCATGGATATGGCCGGGATCGAGCATGACGAACCCGAGCAGAGCATTCAGGACAGCGATCAGCATCGCTGCCGCGACGCTTTGATGGAAGGTCAGGCCGACCGGCAGGAACACCGCCATGATGATGACGAAGCCGGCCAGATCCGCCTGGGCGAGGCCGCGCAGCTTGAAGACATTGGCGCTGACTGCACTCGTCGTTCCAATCAGCACGAGAACGAGGAAGCTCAGCCGGTTATAGGCACGGGGCAGACGCTTGCCGACGAGGACCGAGATCAGGGAAAGCAGGACGGCGAGCGTGATCCAGCGCAGAGCGGCTGCGGCCAGGGCGTCGTAGCGCTGCGCCCGATATTCCGTCAGCGGGTCGATCCGTGCGATGTCGAGCGCGATGAAGACGAGCCAGATTCCGAGCGCGGTGAGCGCGCAGACCAGCGTGCTCATCCGCTGCTCGATGCGCATATAGCGGCGGTATTCGTCTTCCAGCCCCGAGACGAAGCGCAGGCGCTTGAAGCCTCGCGCGCGCTGCCCTGCATAGGAACTGTCGCGCGCAGGCGCCGGGGGCGCGTTTTCCGCGGCGTCTATGACCTGTTCCAAAGCACTCACCGCACAAGCCTGCGAGCGGAGTGCCTAACACTCCGTTGGGGAGAGGGGCACTGCGTCGCAATCGCTGCGGGTGTGCGCGGGGACGGTTTCGGAAGCCTTGCGCCGGTGATGAGAATGCGAGGGAAGGCGCGCGGCCCGCGCCCTAACGCCATTCCTAGCCATGCTCGCTGGCCAGGATGGCCTCGACGATCTCCTGAACGTTCAGGGCCTCAGGCAGCGTCGCGAGATGATGCGGCCCGCCCTGCGTGAGGCGGATGACACCCTGGAGCTGGCGCCTGAGTGCGACGGGGCGTGCATCCGCCTGTGACAATGCGTCGGCAGCGCGTTCCCAGCTGCCATCGGGCAGACGGCGTTCGGCGATCGACCAGTCGCAAAGCCGGACCGCGCCCCTATCACCTTCCAGCATCCAGATATTGTGGTCATCCTTCCCAGTGCTCCCGACACTGCCCTTGAGCGCGACGGGGATGTCCCCGGCCAGCAACCTGGCCTCAATCCGGCGCTCCGATTTGCCCGCCTCCGGGAAGGCCACGCTCGCCGTGAGCCCATGCAGGGGGCCAACCAGCCTGCGGCTCAGGAAGAGGAAATGCGACACGACCTCGCGGGTGAAACMGCCCTGCGGGGTTCTGTCCAGCCAGGCCGCGGCGTCGGCCTGCCAGGGGCGCGGCCAGGTCGCGAAGGCGACTTCGATCGAGACGCGGGACAGAGTGCCGACCGCACCCTGTGCGATCCACTCCATCAATGTCGCTACGGCGAGCGAGGACGCGAAGGGGAAATTGACCGCGCCTCTGTCGCCGGCTTCCGCAACAAAGGCGCGCGCATCGGCGACATCGACCGCCAGCGGTTTCTCGCAAAAGACACTCTTGCCGGCGCTGATGGCGGCGCGCGCGTGGGTGAGGTGGGAGGCTGGAGGCGAGGCAATATAGACGCAGTCGCTGGCGGCGACGACCGCTGCGGCGTCAGTCAGCCGCGGAACCTGCGGGAAGGTTGCGGCCATGCGCTCCATTGCCGAAGGCGCCGGATCCCAGACGCCGCTGACCTTCACCAGTTCCTGGGACTGGTCGAGAATGGCGTGCAGCAGCCGCTCACCCATGATGCCTGCGCCAATGATCCCGATCGAGAGAGTGCCGTTCTGCATCGCCTAAAAATCCCTGCTCTGAGCCGAGGAGCGCGATAGCAGGATTCCGTCAGCGCCACGAGCGCGCGAGCGGCCGTAATCACGCGTCGCTACCATGTGGCGCGCAGCCCGGCGGTGAATACATGGGTGGTGGCGTCGGCATTGAGCCGGACATCATAGTCGGCGAACAGTGTGGCGTAGCGGCCAGCGCGTGCCGACAGGCCCAGGCCGAGGATGGCGCTGTCGCGCGCCACTCTCGCGCCCTGGACCGGGAAGGAGGCCGCAGGCGCCCCAATGAAGGCGGTATCGAGCACCATCGCATCGTCGAGGAACTCGTGCTGCCAGCGGCCACGAAGCTCGACAGCGACGCGGCTGGAGGCGAGATCKAACTCCTTCGCCAGGCGCAGGCCCAGGCTGCCGAGGAGGCTTTCCGCGGATTGCTTGCCGGCCGTCAGGCCAATGCTGCCAGCGCCGGTCTCGCTGAATCCGTCCTGCTGCAGATAGCTGTAACGCAGTGCCGCCAGCGGCTCGAGCTTAGACCAACCGAGATCAAGGGCGTAGCCGGCTTCGAGGGCGCCGGTGAAGCGATCGCCACCGTATTCGGCCCTTGCCTGGCGAGAGAGCCCACCGAAGCTGATGCTGCGCTCAGATTCGAAATCGAGGCGGGCATAACCGAAGGTACCATCAAGGCGCAGYGGGCCGCGTGTGTAGCCGCCATAGAGCGCGCCTTCATAGGCCTTGATGCCGCCCTTGCCGGAGAAGTTGCGGAATTCGGCGTCAGTGCTGGAGTAGCCAGCGCTGAGCCCGACCAGAATTTCCGGAGTGATCTGCCGGTCAAAACCGGCGATCATCCCGCCGCCGCGATACTCGGCCCCGCCGGCATTGGCATTGCCACCAAGCGTCCCGATGATGCCATAACCCCGCGCCCAGACATTGTTCTGGGCCGCTGCCGGTCCGGACGGCAGGCGCCTCAGCAGCGCTGCGGCGGGACTCGCCGCGGCGCTCGATGCATAAGCCATTGCGGCGCCGGTTGCGGTGGGTTCGGCCTGGCCGGAGCGCAGATCGCTGAGCCGTTGCGAGATCATGGCACTGAAGGGGGCAGAGCCGCCGAGGGCGAGAGTACCAAGGCTGGCATGCGCCTCGCCGGAGAGGCCGGCAAGGGCCTGTCGCGCGCCATCCCGCGTGCCGGCGGCCTGCAGCAACCCCGCTACGTCGCGTAGATCCTGATCCGCACCGGCAACGCCGCGTTCGAGCGCGGCGCCGGCGGCGCATTGGTTGGCCGAGGCGCAGACGCCTGGCGTATCGAAGGGCAAGGTGCGGATATCGAGATGCGCCGTGTTCGGCTGGTAACGCAGGCTCGCCTGGATGAAGGGCGCCGAACCATCGCCCGGCGGCCCCTCGATGCCGTCGAAGCGGCCGATGAGGCCCTGTCCGGCGCTGAGCACCGGCATGGTCTGGAAGCGCGGCAAGAGTTGCGCCCGGCCTCCCATGGCGACGAGGCCGGAAAGGCTGGCGGTGCCGGTGACGGCAAGGTGGTTCCGCCCACCGATTGGGCCGACCTGCTGAACCAGAATGCCACCGGCCTGCTGCACGTAATTGCCGCTGATGGTCAGCGTGCCAGCGCCGCGGCTATCGCCGGCCCAGAGGGTGCCGGCATTGGTGACTGAGCCCGTGATCAGGCCGGAACCAGTGAGCGTGCCGGCCGCACCGATACTGGTCGGCGAGGCGATGCTGCCCATGATCGAGAGAAAGCCGCCGTCGACGCGTGTCGCACCGGCATAGGAGCTGTGGCCCGTGAGCATGAGTTCGCCCGCGCCGCGTTTGACGAGACCGCCGGTCCCGACGATGTCGTTTCCGAAGACGGCGAGGCCGCCGGGCTGCTCGACGACGAAATCGCCCCAATCGAAACGGCCAGGTCCGAGCACTGCCTTGCCGACATCGAGCAGGCCGTAGCCGAATATGTCGTCGACGCCGGGAGCGCCGATGTCCCGGGCGGTGCCGAGCAGGGTCTGGCGCACCTGATCGGCGCTGAAGAACGGGAACATCTGCCAGACCAGGGCCGCTGCACCTGAGACATGGGGAGCTGCAAACGACGTGCCGTTGACCTTGGTGTATCCGCCGTTCTTGTCGGCGACGACGATGGGATCGTCTGGAAATTCGCCCCACCAGTCCCCGCCGCCGGGAGCCGTCAGGCACCAGTTCTTGGCCACGCCGCAGCGGTTCGTGTACAACGGCTCGTAGCCTGGTCCGTAGGCCACCACGGCCAGCCAGCCGCGCTCCAGTTCCGGGAAATGATAGGGCAGGCCGGCTTCGATGCTCGGCTGGGTCCGCTCGTCATTCCCTGTACCCCAGACCAACAGGGCGCCAGATGCCACTGCACGACGATAGGCCGGCAGCTCCTGCCATCGAGCAAGCTCGCTCTGCGTCACCGACGTGACAGGATCGAAGCTGCCCCAGCTGTTGTTGATGACGCGCACCCCCCGGGCAACGAGCCCATCGTAGGCTGCAACGAAGCCTGAAGACGGCGCCGGAATTCCATCCTGATCAAAGACGCGCGCGCTGAGGATCGTAGCGCCTGGCGCCACGCCATGCATGCCGATGCCGTCGCGATTGGCAGCGATTACTGAGGCGACGCCCGTGCCGTGCCCTCCGGGGTCGGTCACAAGAGCGGTGTTCGCGATATAGTCGTAGCCACCCCCAAAGCGGCCTGCGAATTCGGAATGCCCGGTGAACACTCCGCTGTCCACAACGCCAACCAGGATGCCCGTGCCGTCGACGCCTCGCGCATAAGCGTTTGCGGCATTGATATAATCGAGTCCCCATTGAGCCTTGTATTCGGGGGGGCTCCACATACTGGGATCGGTAAGGAGGCCGCCCGACTGGGCTGAAGCAGCACTCGCCAGCGCCGTCGTCAGCAACAGGGCAGCGGCGGCTTTCTTAGGCAAGGACGGCACGCAGGCCTCAAAGGCAGGAATCGGGTGGTCCGGTCGATGATCGTCGGTCCAAGGCTTTGCGGCCGTATCTCCTCACCGTCAATACGGCAGATTTCGTATGGTGAAGGTGGGGTCAAGTTGGTTCGGACACTTCGACGACGCCTTCCAGTATGAGGACTTTGCCAAACCCTGGTCTGCGCGTTGCATCGCGGTGACCGAGAATTTCGAGCGCGAGACCGGGCTCAAGGCCTATGAGGCCTGGATGAGAAGCAGGACCGGCATCCCTACTGAGTGCGGGCGCCAGGTTCGCGCTCCACTCCTTTCGCATTGCTTTGGGCCTCGAAGCCAAGGACGAAGGCCCTGCGGTGAGCTCAGGGGCTGGGGTCCGCAATTGGCCATCTCTGCCCGTCCTGCTCGCCTGGCCGATCGCCATTCGCGTATCGCGTTCCAGAGCGATGTGCGATCGCCGAACCTCTGCCGGCACTTCAATGCAGGCGCACTGGACACTTCGGCCGCCGGCCGAATGCTGCTGGCGCATATTGCCGAATTACTCGTTCCGAGAATCCGGTTCCTGGGCCGCAATCCAGTCGGCGAAGGCCAGCATGGCAGCCGTCGGCTTCCGCGATTTGAGCTTGGTCAGCCAATAGCTTCCAAGCGAGATCGAGGCCGGGAACGGTCGCCGGATCGAGCCGTTGCGCAATTGGCGCGAGAACATGAGAGCCGGGGCGAGGGCTACTCCGACCCCTTGTTCGGCGGCCTCCATCATCGCGAGCGACGAGTCGAAGACGATGGCGCCTGCAATGTTGGGCGGCATGTCCGCGCCAGTGGCAGCAAACCAGCGGCTCCACTCGTCCATGCGGTAGCTGCGCAACAGAGTGAGCGTGCCGAGATCCTGCGGCGCATGGAGGGCGGCGGCCAGTTCGGGCGTACAGAGCGGCGTCAGGGGCGCCTCGAACAGCTCCGTAGCATCGAGACCGTGCCAGGCGCCGTTGCCGAACCGAATGGAGAAGTCCAATCCTTCGGCAGCCAGATCGACCCGATTGTTGTTCGTGGAGAGCCTCAGCTCGACGAACGGATGAGCGCGCCTGAAGTCCTCGAGCCGGGGCAGCAGCCAGCCGACCGCGAAGGTGCCCACCGCTCCGACCACGAGCAGTTCGCGGACCTTTCCCGACCCAACCCTGTCGAGCGTCGTGGCCAGGCGATCGAAGGCATCGCTCACGACGGGAAGGAGGGCTTCGCCCTCTGCCGTGATCCTGAGGCCGCGCGGGAGCCTGCGGAACAACTGAACGCCCAATCTCTGCTCGAGAGAGCGAACCTGCTGGCTCACGGCGGCTTGCGTCACCGCGAGTTCGATGCCGGCCCGCGTGAAGCTGAGATGCCTGGCCGATGCTTCGAACGCCCGCAACGCGTTGAGTGGCAGAAAAGGTCGAACCATCGATGCCCAAATTTAACTTATGGCTGATCCGACTTATCATCGTTTGCCGGGAGTTCGAAGGGGTCATAAACGGCGCCCATTCCGAATTGGAAGGAGATGCCCTTGTCCAAACGACTCTATGCCGGTCTGGCAGCCAGCGTTCTCGCCGGCACGCTGGGCAGTCTGTCCAGCGCCCACGGCGCAGGCCCCGATCAGGACGCCCGCGTGCGCCAGGCCGTCGACGAAGCGGTGAAGCCGGTGATCGAGCAGCACGGGATCCCCGGCCTGGCTGTTGCCGTGACGATCGATGGAAAGCGCTACTTCATCGAGTACGGCCTGGCCTCGAAGGAACCCAGGGTTCCTGTTACGCGGGACACGCTCTTCGAGCTGGGGTCGATCAGCAAGACCTTTACGGCGACGCTCGCGACCTATGCCGAGATCGAGGGCAAGTTGTCGCTRAACGACAGTGTCAGCCAACACATGCCCGAGTTGAAGGGCAGTGCCCTGGACGATGTGCGATTGCTGGATCTCGRCACGCATACGGCTGGCGGCTTTCCGCTTCAGGTCCCTGACGACGTCAAGGATCAGAAGCAGCTCATGGCCTATTATCGCGCCTGGAAGCCGCGCTTCACTCCCGGCACATACCGAAATTACGCCAACCCGAGCATTGGTCTTCTCGGCGTCGTCACCGCGAAGGCGATGGGAGCAAGCTTCGAGACGTTGATGGAGCGGCGATTGTTCCCGGATCTCGGGCTGCGCCGGACCTATATCAACGTCCCCGCGGCGGAAATGAAGAGTTACGCGTGGGGCTACAACCGGGAGGACAAGCCGATGCGGGTCTCCCCGGGCCTCCTCGCGACCGAAGCCTATGGGGTCAAATCCAATGCCGTCGACATGATCCGCTTCCTGGAGGTGAACATGGGCATCGGCACCGTGCCGGGGAAGGCGGCCGTCGCTGCGCGGGCGACCCATACCGGGTATTTCCGCGCGAGCGAGCTCATCCAGGATCTGATCTGGGAGCAATACCCCTATCCGGTCGAGCTGGATAAACTCGTCGCCGGCAACTCGGCCAAGATGATCCTGAACGGCGTCCCCGCGGTTGCGATCGAGCCGCCGATGGCGCCGCGGAGCGACGTGATCCTCAACAAGACCGGGTCGACCAATGGCTTTGGCGGCTACGTCGCCTATGTCCCGGCAAAGAAGATCGGGATCGTCATGCTCGCGAACAAGAACTACCCCAATGATGCGCGGGTGAAGGCCGCGCATCAGGTGTTGTCGCGGCTTGCCGAGTAAGTCTGGCTGGTTGCATTCGCCTGACGAAGGACAAACGGAGCAGGCTGCCTTGCAGGGKCCGCGCGTCCTGCTGCTACCGCTCCGATTGTGCCGTGATGCCGCGACGCGCGGACCCGAAATCGAGCGGCCGCGTCAGACCAGCCGCACCGCCTTGCCCGGATTCATCAGGTTCGCAGGGTCKAACTGGCGCTTGACGCCTCGCATCAGCTCCAGGTCGAATGGCGGCTTATAGATTTCGATGAGGTCGCGCTTGAGCTCGCCCAGGCCGTGCTCGGCGCTGATGCTGCCGTCGAAAGCCTCGACGAGATCATAGAGCGCCGTCTCGACCTGCTTATGCAGTGCGTGGCGCTCGGTGGCGTCGGCACCGGCCGGTGCCAACAGATTGAAATGCAGATTGCCGTCGCCGATATGGCCGAAAACGATCGGGCGCAGGCGCGCGTCGATCGCATTCAGCGCCGTCAGGCAGCGATCGACGAAAGCCGGGATGGCGCTGATCGGGGTGGAGACATCATGGCTGAAGCTGGGGCCTGCGCGCTTCTGTGCTTCCGTGATGTTCTCGCGGAGTGCCCAAAGCTGCTCGGCCTGTGCCAGGGAACGGGCGATGACGGCGTCTTCGACGATCTCCTGCTCGAAGCCTTCGGAGAGAACACTCTCCAGGATCGCTTCGAGCGGAATTTCCGGCGTCGCCGCATCGAGTTGCAGCAGCACATAGACGCCGCCGCGTAGTGCCGGTTGGGTGACATGCGGAGCATGGGTTTCGACCAGGGCGCGGCAGTCCTCGGTAAAGCACTCGCAGCCAGAGAGGACGTCGGCAGYGCGCGAGCGGGCTAGCTGGAACAGGCGCAAAGCCGCTGCGAAATCCCGGACGCTGGCCAGGGCGGTCGCGCGCGCCTGCGGTGCAGCGTGCAGTTTCAGCACGGCGGCGGTGACGATGCCGAGAGTTCCTTCCGAACCGATGAAGAGATGCTTCAGGTCGTAACCGGTGTTGTCCTTGCGCAACGCGCGCAGGCCGTTCCACACCCGGCCGTCGGGCAGCACGACCTCCAGCCCGAGCACCTGGTCGCGCATGTTGCCGTAGCGCAAAACCGCCGTTCCGCCGGCATTGGTGGCGATCGTGCCACCGATCTGGCAACTGCCTTCGGCGGCGAGGCTGACGGGAAAGAACAGGCCGGCATCGCGTGCGCGCTGCTGCAAAGTCTGCAGAACTACGCCGGACTCCACGATGGCAACGGCGTTGACGGTGTCGATCTCGCGGATGCGGTTCATGCGGCCAAGCTGGACGACAACCGCTTGGCCGCTGTCATCGGGAATCCCCCCGAAGACGAGGCCGGTATTCCCGCCCTGCGGGACCAGCGGAACGCGGTGGCGCTGGCTCCAAGCTGCGATCTCTGCGACCTGCCGGACGTCGGCTGGCCGGACCACAGCGCGGGCAAGTCCGTGTCGCAGGCC
>NZ_JBFTLD010000076.1:0-24761 GCF_056396265.1 Allobosea sp. 05T422_2
GCTTCCATCTGGGCGGCGGCGGCAGCGCGATCGGTGACCACGCGCCAGACGATCCGGTCGAGATAGGGGGCGTTGGCGCGCCAGTAGTTCGGGTTGCGGTCGGCAATGATGTGCTGGCCCCGCTCGTACTGCGCGAACTTGAACGGCCCCGTGCCCACCGGTGCCAGATTGACCGGGTTCTGGCGGATGTMGCCCTTGCCTTCGTAGAGATGGCGCGGCGAGATGTAGCCGAGATCGGGCAGTGCGCGCAGCAACAGGTTGAGCGGCATCGGGCGCTCGTAGCGGAACACTGCCGTCAGCGGGTCGGGCGTATCGACGGCGGTGAGGAAGAGCTGCAGCGTGGTGCCGTAGTTGAGGATCTTCTTCCACATCTCCATCGCGGTGAACTGCACGTCGGTGGAGGTGAAGGGCTTGCCGTCATGCCAGGTCACGCCCGGSCGGAGCTTGAACGTGATCGTCTTGCCGTCGGGTGCAGCCTCCCAGCTCTCGGCGAGCACGCCGACCGGCTGGCCGCTGGCATCGAGATCCACCAACTGCTCCTGGATCTTGCCGCCGATGATGTAGACGCCGGTCGAGGCCTGGAGGCTCGGGTTCAGCTGGCGCTGCTCGGCACCGTAATGGACGGTGAAGACTCCGCCCTTGCGCGGTGTTTCCTGGGCGAAGGAGCGCATCGGGAACAGCACATTGGAAGCGATGGCGGCGCTTGTCAGCAGCGCGGCGCGGCGGGTCATGTCCATGGAGACCTCCTGGGTCCGGTGTTCGATAAGGGCAGAGCCGGAATTCACGATGATCCGGCCATCAGGCTGTTCTCAAAGGGGAGCCAAGGCTCGCGTCACGGTACGAAGCTGACGATCACGCCATTGGCGGAGTCGGCCGGTACGCTGACGGCACCACCATGGCGCACCGCGAGCGGGCCGAGCGCCTTGGCAGCGCCTTCGAGATCGGCACTCGCCAGAACGATCGCGGTTGCGCCGGCGGGAGCCGCACCGATCCGCACCGCATCAGGATAGCGCCGCGCAAAACCGGCCGCATCATAGAACAGGAAATCGGCGCGCTTGCCGCCCGACGGCACCAGCCAGCCGTCATCCTGCGGACGCGCAGGCTCGTCGATCAAACGGCTGAGATGCCCGGCGGCCGCCTTCGGATCTGCAGCGAGGACCTCGACCCKAACGATGCGGCTCGCGCCGTTCGCATGTTTCTGGAGCTCAGGAATCCAGACCGTCTCGCGCGTCAGATGCTGGCAGGCAAAGATGCGCAGTCCGCCGGGACTCTCGGTCAGAGGCCAGCGGAAGACATTGAACTTCGCTTCGCCCGTCCCGCCATTCGGCAGATCCACCGGGCGGCCGAAATGCACGGGACCCAGGGCTTCGAGGCCACGGCTCTTGAGCTCGGCCGCGCCGGCAGCGGCATCATCCGTGGTGAAGGCAGCGCGCTCCAGCCCTTCCCGGTTCTTCAGATAGTCGCGGGTCGGCTTGTTCTGATCCGTCTCGGTCAGCACGCCGAGCAGCTCGAGATAGTCGTCTCCGAACATGATCGTATAGTTGCCGGTGCCAAGGATCGGCGAATGGGTGCCGCGCGGCGAGACCGTGAAACCGAGGCGCTCCCATTGCCGGGCAGAAGCATCGAGATCGCGGACGGTCACGACGACATGATCGAGACCGAGAATGTGCTTGAGCGACATGACGCCCCCTTTGACCAAGAACCCAACGGAAGCAGAGTTCATCCGAACCAACAGAGGGGCGCAACCACTTCGAGGTGACGTTTCCAGCAGCCCCCGCTGCGCGGCACACATAGCGTCCGGAGAATAGTATTTTCAACAACCCGAGCGAGAAAGCCTAAATTTGGTAGATTTCATTCGTCTTTGGCGAGAAAAATAGAAAACTGTTCTCCGCCAGGCAAATCGCTGGAACCAACCTACTTGCGAGCGGGCGGTCATGGCGGCAAGTATGCGCAAGCTCCTGCCAAACGGGTTTTGACCGGCCCGCCTTGCGAAAGATCGCCGCCGATGACTGCTCCGCCCTCCGTCGCCTGGCCTCCCTCTCTCTGGGCCGCCACCGCCCAGCCTGGGCCTGTGCTCAGCGCGCTCCAAGGGGATGTCCAGACCGATGTCGTGGTGATTGGTGCCGGCTTTACCGGCCTCTCGACCGCGATCCATCTCCGCGAGAGCGGCGTCGACGTCACGATCGTGGAGGCAGCCGAGCCCGGCTGGGGCGCCTCGGGGCGCAACAACGGCCAGGTCATCCCGACGCTTGCCGGCCACGATCCCTCCGCGATGGTGAAACGCCATGGCGAAGCCGGCGAACGCTTCAACGCGGTGCTGCGCGACAGCGCTCAGTATCTGTTCGACCTCGTGCGGAAATACGATATCCCGGCAGAGGCTGAACAAGCTGGCTGGATCCAGCCCGTCCATTCGCCTGGTCGCTTCAAGCTCGCCGAGAAGCGCGTGCGCGAATGGTCGGCAATCGGGGCACCGGTCGAACTGCTCGATCGCGCCGCTGCGGCGGAGATGCTCGGGTCGGATGCCTGGTTCGGCGGCTTCTGGAATCGCACGGGCGGTCATATCAATCCGCTCGCGCTGACACGTGGACTGGCCGAGGTCGCGCTGAAGCTTGGCACAACCATCTATGCGCGGTCTCCCGCCACCTCGATGAGCCATGCCAATGGCCGCTGGACGGTGAAGACCGCGCGCGGCTCGGTCACCGCTCGCGCGCTCGTGCTGGCGACCAATGCCTATACCGGCGAGTTCGAGCGCGATCTCGCCCCCGAGATCGCCAGCGAGGTCATCCCTGTTCTGTCCTGGCAGATGGCGACAAAGCCGGTCAGCGACAATATCGCCAAGACCGTCATACCGGGCCGCCAGGCGATGTCGGACACGCATCGCGAGCTCTATTTCGCCCGCTGGGACGCCCGCAACCGCCTTGTCACCGGGGGAGCGGCCGTGCTGCCGGGCGATGGCGGGGTCAATCTGCGGCCGCAGATCGCGGCACGGCTGAAAACACTCTGGCCGCAGCTCGGCGATGTCGAGTTCGACTATGTCTGGTCGGGCTATGTCGGGATGACCCCCGACAATCTGCTCCAGCCGCAGGTGCCGGGCTATCCGCGCATCCACCGTCTCGGGCCGGACGGCTTTGCCTGGGTCGGCTGCAATGGCCGGGCCGTTGCGCTGTCCATCTCGCTTGGTCGCGAGCTTGCCAGGGCGACGCAAGGCACGGCGATCGAGACGCTCGGCCTGCCCTTGTCCGAGCCAAAATCCCAGCCGTTCCGCGCGGTCGTGCGCCGGATCGCGCCGCTGGCGCTACCGCTCTATCGGCGGCTGGACGCGGCCGAGATCTAAGCACTCCTCGCACGAGGCTGGTGCGTGCGGCAGCACCCGCACCGATCGATCCGGAGCGCCGGCGCCATTTCGAACATCATCGCCCGGACGATGGCTCCGGGCGATCCTTGCTGAGCCAAAACGGCTCGTGGCCGATGCCCGCTCAATGAGCCGCCATGTCGAGCGGCGGTTCGATATCGTCGGTAATCGGGTTCTGGAACGGGTTCTCGGCGCGGAACGCAGCGAAATCAGCCTTKGCCGCCTTGAGCAGCGCCGGCTGGGACAGGACATCGACCGCGACGCCGGCCATGGCCTTGGCCGCAAGCGAGAGCCCCTTATGCGCCGCCGGCGCGAGGCCCTGCGCGACCAGCTGCCAGGAATGTCCGGGCGTGCCCACGGCATAGCAGGCGACGCGGCATTGCACGGTTGGAACGACCCAGCTCACAGTTCCAACATCGGTGGACCCCACGGAGAGGGCGGCGACATAGTCCAGCGGATAGATGTCGTCGCTGAGCGATTCCCCCTCCCGCACCGACAGACCGAAGCGGCCATAGGAGGCGCGGATATCCTCCTTCGAGAAGGTCTTCTGGAACTCTGCGGCGAAGGCGCGGTCAGCGGCATCGAAACCCGGCCCGCCGAGCCGGATGAGATTGGCGTGCATCGCCTCCTCGAGCGGACGGTTGCCCACGAGGTTGGCATCGCCCGACAATTGCTGCGCAACGACGGAAGTCTCCGTCATCAGAGCGGCGCCATCGGCGATCGCCTTGACCCGCCGCACCAGGTCCCACATCTCGCTGAGCGTCCGGGCGCGGATCAAATGACGCACGGTCGCCTGCGCCTGCACGACATTCGGCGCGATGCCGCCGGCATCGATGATCGCGTAATGGACACGCGCATCGCTCGGCATGTGCTCGCGCATGTAGTTGACGCCGATATTCATCAATTCGACCGCATCGAGCGCACTGCGACCGAGTTGCGGCGAGGCAGCTGCATGGGATGCACGGCCCCGGAAGGTAAACTCGACCTCGACACAGGCAAGTGAGATCGCCTTGCTGACGCCGGTGAATGAGGAGGGGTGCCAGCAGATGGCGACATCGACATCGTCAAACAGCCCGGAGCGCACCATGAAGCCCTTGGACGAGCCGCCCTCCTCGGCTGGGCAACCATAATAGCGCACGCGCCCCTTGATGCCCTTCGCAGCCAGCCAGTCCTTGACGGCAGTCGCGGCAAGCAAAGAGGCCGAACCGAGCATGTTGTGGCCGCAGCCATGGCCATTTCCCCCCAACATGATCGGGCGTTGCTCGGCGACGCCGGCCTCCTGGCTCAGTCCGGGCAGCGCGTCATATTCGCCTAGGATCGCAATGACCGGACCGTCCTCGCCCGACTCGCCGATCAGTGCCGTCGGAATACCGGCGACGCCCTTCTCGACACGGAAGCCCTCCTTCCCGAGCATCGCGGCGTGTTCGGCGGCCGAACGCTCCTCCTGATAATTCAGTTCGGGCACGGCCCAGACGCGGTCGCTAAGCTCGAAGAAAGCCGGACTCTTGGCATCCGCCAACCGCCAGATCTCGGCGGTGTTCTGCTGATCGGTCATATCCTGCTCCTGGCTCTTTCCTGCCCATGCCGTCGCGCGGCCGATCGTCCGGATCGGTGTCGGCGCGAACCTGCGTCTCGCTGTTGCGACCAAACGCCCAGCGCGACAAGCCGGCAAGAAGCATGAGCACGATCGGGTCATGCAGCCAGCGCAGGATCCCGCACGGGCAGGAACGCGCCCGGGCCGCCGGGCGTCAGAAGAGGACGACGTTGCCCGTCTGGACGGCCGATCCTTATGCGGCGTGGCGCGTGGAGCCCTCGACGACAACATAGGGCTCGCCGCTAGACAGGCCTTCGACGCGCGCCCTGACGCCATAGACCTCGTCCAGCAGCGACGGCGTCACGATCTCGCGCGGCGCGCCGATCGCGACCAGGCGCGTCTTGGCCAGGACAAGGACCCTGTCGGCGACGCGCAACGCCTGATTAAGATCGTGGATCGAGATCAGGACGCACATGCCGCGGTCCCGCGCCAGTCGACGCACGAGCGACAGCACTTCGAACTGGCGATGCAGGTCGAGCGCGCTCGTCGGCTCGTCGAGCAGGAGGATGTCCGGTTCGCGCGCCAGCGTCTGGGCGATCGAAACCAACTGGCGCTGACCGCCGCTGAGTTCCCCAAGCCCCCTGAAGGCGAGATCCTCGATCTCGAGATCGCGCAGCACGCAATCGATCCGCTTGAGCTCGTCATCGCTGACCGACCATGTCCCGCCCTGCTTGAAGGCGAGCAGGATCGATTCGTAAACCGTGAGCACTGCGTTCACCGCCGTATCCTGCGGCAGGTAGCAGGACAACGGCGCGCGGCGCCCGGGCACGGAGCTCTCGCCGGAAATGCTGACCTCGCCCGCCCCTGGCACAAGGCCGGCAATCCGTCGGAAGAGGCTCGACTTGCCGGCCGCGTTCGGGCCGATCACGGCAACGACCTCCCCGCCGCTGAGCAGCGGTGTGGTCACTTCGCTCAGAACGACCTTGCGGCCGTAACGGACGCCGACCTCGCGAAGCTGCAGGCCAACTACCATGACCGCTTCCGATTGGTCAGGATCAAGCTGAAGAAGAACGGCACGCCGATGAGCGCCGTTACGATGCTGATCGGGAAGATGAGGCCCGGTATCAGCGACTTGCTGACGACCGAGGAGGCCGAGAGGATGGCGGCACCGGCGAGCGCAGATGCCGGCAGGAAGAAGCGCTGATCCTCGCCGATCACCATGCGCGCGATATGCGGGCCGACGAGGCCGATGAAGCCGATCGTGCCGACGAAGGACACGGGCACAGCCGCCAGCAGGCTGAYCAGCAGCATGATTTCCAGCCGCAGCCGCCTGACATCGATGCCGAAGCTTGCCGCCTTCTCGTCACCGAGACGCAGCGTGGTAAGGGCCCAGGCGCGGCGCATGAAGAAGGGCACGCACAGGACAACCACGGCACTGGTGATCGCAAGCTTGTTCCAGCTTGCCTTCGTCAGGCTCCCCATCATCCAGAAGACCACAGCGCCGAGCGCCTGCTCCGAGGCGAAGAACTGCAGCAATGCGAGGAGGGCATTGAAGGTGAAGACCAGGGCGATGCCGAGCAAGATCACCGTCTCGGTCGTCACGCCGCGGGACTGGCTGAGCACATGGATCAGCATGGCCGCCCCCATCGCCGCGATGAAGGCGTTCAACGGCACGATATAATCGACGGCGAACGGCAGGATGGCGACGCCGAACACGAGCGCGAGCGCCGCGCCAAAACTGGCTGCAGCCGATATCCCAAGGGTAAACGGGCTGGCGAGCGGGTTATTCAGGATCGTCTGCATCTGGGCGCCCGCCATGGCCAGCGAGGCGCCCGTCACAACCGCCATCAACGCCACCGGCAGGCGGATGTCCCAGATCACGACGCGCACGGCAACCGGGACGCTGTCCGGCATCACGAGCGCACGCACGACATCGGACGCCGCATAGCGGGCCGGGCCGATCATCAGGTCGGCAATGAAGCTCAGCAGCAGCAGCAGAAAGAGCCCGGCGAGGATCATGCGCCGGCGCGCGTTCAGGGCGCGATAGCTCGCCCGCCCCCCGCCCTCGCGCACCGCCTCGGCAGCGGCGCCAGATATTCCGATCTCGCTCATCCCTTGGCCTCGACGGTCACCCAGTAGCCGGGCTGGTAAGGCAAGGGCAGAAAGCGCTCATGCAGGGCCTTCAGTGTGGCGTCAGCATCGACATCCCTGAACAGGTCGGGATGCAGCCATTTCGCGATCTCCTGGATCGCGACGAACTGGTAGGGGCTGTTGTAGAACTGGTGCCAGATGCCATGGACGCGGCCATTCCTGACGGCGGCCGTCTGCGCGAAGGCGGGGCGGCGCGACAGCGCAGCGAGCTTGCGGCGCGCCTCGATCAGGTCGACGCCGGGGCCAAGGCCGACCCAGGCCCCACCCGGGACATAGGCCTCCCAATTGCCGCCGGTGACGATGACGACATCAGGATTGGCGGCGACGACGGCCTCGGCATTGACCGTACCGAAGGTCCCGGGGATCAGGTCGCCCGCAAAATTCTTGCCCCCGGCGATCTCGACCATCTTGCCGAAATTCTCGTTGCCGAACGACATGCAGCAATCGTCGGAATAGCCCCCGGCGCGCTCGATCATCACGACCGGCCGCTTCAATGCCGTAGCCTTGGCAAGACGGTCCGTCACCAGCGAGATCTGCTCGGCCCGGAACGTGATGAAGTCCTCCGCAAGCGCCTCCTTGCCGAAGAGCTTGCCGATCAGCCGCATGGACGGTTCGGTGTTCTGGAAGGGCTTCTCGCGGAAATCGACATAGACGACGGGAATGCCGACGGAGGCGAGTTTCTCGACCAGCTTGGCCTCGTCGCTGGCGATCTTCGCCTCGACATTCAGGAAGAGAACGTCCGGCTTCAGCGCTATCGCCTGCTCGACGTCGAATGCGCCCTCCTTCATGCCACCGAAATTCGGCAGTTTGGCAATCGCGGGATAGCGGGCGAGATAGGCCTTGTAGCTGTCGGGGTCGGCTTTCGGCAGATCGTCCCGCCAGCCGACGACACGCTTGAACGGATCGTCCCTGTCGAGCGCGGCGACGAAGTACATCTGCCGCCCTTCGCCCAGGATCACGCGTTCGACTGGCGCGTTGACCTCGACCGCCCGGCCGAGAACATCCGTGACCCTGACCTTCTCCGCGAAAGCAGGCAACGTCGACGCGATGAGGCCAATGGTCAGAGTGGCTACTTGAATAACCCTGTGAAGCAATGCCATCACGCCACCACCTAAACCTCGTCTGRGCTGGGCGGCTCGTATGAAATGACACAAGGTCGGTCAAGGCATATCTTTTAGAATACATCCAATCTACTTGATTAAACGAATTCTAAAGTGAAGAACAGACCGCTCATTCACAAAACTTCTCGGCGCGAACCGAAGGAAAGACTTGTGAGACGCAGCGCAGCGTGGTGAAAGGTGCCGGAAACGGACCAAGACAAGGCGAATGATCGATGTCGACCACGATCGCAAATCGCAGCCTGAAGGATGAAATCCGGGACTATTGGTCCATCAGGTCAGAGACATTCGATACGACGCCAGGCCACGAGATCTTTTCCCTGGAAGAACGGCGCGCATGGCTCGCGCTTCTGTCGCGGCACCTTGGCACCGATCAGGGGCGCCGGGCGCTCGACCTGGCCTGCGGCACGGGGGTGATCTCGCTGCTGCTGTCGGAACTCGGCTTTTCGGTGACCGGCCTCGATCTCTCCGAGGCCATGCTGGCGCGTGCCCGCGCCAAGGTCTCGGGCAAGGGACCGATCAAGCTCTTCCTCGGCGATGCCGAGAATACGCTGGAGCCCTCGGATAGTTACGACGCAGTGGTCACCCGGCATCTTGTCTGGACCCTGCCCGACCCGCCGGCCGCCTTCGCCGAATGGCACAGGGTACTCAAGCCGGGCGGACGCGTCGCGATCATCGACGCGGACACCATCAACACCCCACCGGACAGGCGGTTGATCAAGTGGCTCGCACGACTTGTCAAACGCCTGAGCAGGAATGTGCCGCCTCCCCCACCTTATGCGGACACCCATGCAAGCATCCTGTCGCGCGTCTATTTTTCTGATGGGTGCCGCCCCGATGCCGTCGCCGAGTTGCTGAGGCAGGCAGGGTTCGAGGACGTCGTCGTCGACCGCGACCTTGGCCCGATCCACCGCGCCCAGGGTCGCTTCATGCCGCTCTTCCAGCGTCTCGAGCGCGCAGCGCAAAACCGCTTCCTGATCTCCGCACGCAAGCCGTCCTAAGGTGATTACCGCCTCCCCCGCACAGACGGACCTGGCAGGCGAAGGCGGCGGCATGCCCTGCGCCGCGTCCTGAGACGCGCCGCATTCGCCCCGACCCGGGCGAGCCAGCATCGTCCGAGCCCGCAACCTCAACATGAATGGCGGCTCGCCGCTCCGCGCCGCAGTCCGGCGAAAGGCTGGAACAGCGCCGCCTTGCGCAGTCGCTTGCCTCTCCGATCTGGCCGACGCCCGGTTGTGCGCAGCCTCGTCGTCGAACTCCCTTCCCTGGCATTCCTGGTCCTGTCGGCCTGACCGGGCTCGGCAAGGAAGCTTGACCTGCACCGGATCGAGCGCTGGGCGGGTCGGACTGCCTGCAGCTTCAACGGAGGCACACAAGCCAATCAGGCAGGACCGCCGTTGATCCGGCACTCCAGGGCCATAGCGCCTCGTCCGAGCGCATTCCACCCTCAATCCTTAACGCTTGTTGACTCTTCGGTCAGGCGCGATATTGTTCCTGTTATTGCAACTCAAGTTCCATTTTATGGAACTTTTCTGGACTCACCCGGATGTCCATTCTGTCGGCGGCCGTCGATGTGCTCCGTTGCTTCTCCAGCACGCGTCACGATGTGACGGTGACGGATCTCGTTTCCTTGC
The DNA here is from genome assembly GCF_056396265.1 of Allobosea sp. 05T422_2. Taxonomy (NCBI): domain Bacteria; kingdom Pseudomonadati; phylum Pseudomonadota; class Alphaproteobacteria; order Hyphomicrobiales; family Alloboseaceae; genus Allobosea; species Allobosea sp. 05T422_2. The sequence goes on from NZ_JBFTLD010000076.1 coordinate 9,790, forward strand.
TTGGAATGCCGAAGAGCAATGCGTCGCGACTGCTGCGGGCGATGCGCGACGAGGGGCTGCTGGAAACGGTCGGCGACAGCAAGCGCTACCGCCCCTCCCTGCTGCTCAATCAGGTCGGCCATATCTACCGCTTCGCCGCCTCGCTGATCGACCGGGCCGATTCCGTGATCGGGCGCATCTCGGACGAGGTCGGACATACCGGCTATATCAGCGTGCGGCGCGGCACCGACATCGTMGGCGTCACGGCCCATCCCGGACGGCACGCCCTGCGCGTCGTCACGTCGATTGGCGATCGAATTGCCGCCTTCGCGTCCAGCACCGGCCGCGCCCTGCTCGCCCGCCTTCCCGACGACGAGGTCCGCCGCCTCTATGCCGGCGGTTTCGAACCGCCGTCCGATACAGCCCCGCAGGGCCTCGACGAACTCCTGGCGCGGCTCGCCGTCACACGACGCGAGGGCTACGCCGAATCCCATGACGAGGCGGTCAGGGGCGTGCGCGCCATCTCGGTTTCGGTCGGCGATCCGAGCACCGGCGACGAAGTCGCGCTCTGCATTTCCTTCCCGGCAGCGACCGTCACGCCGGAGGAGCGCCTCGCCATTATCCGTTCTCTGGGAGAAGGCGCCGCCGAGATCGCGGCGCTGACCCGGGACCCGCTTTTCTTTCCCCTACATCCCTCAATCGCGGAGACAGCTCCATGAGCAATCGTTGGCGCATCGGCTTCGATATCGGCGGCACCTTCACCGATTTCATCCTTTATGACGGCCAGGAGCGCTCGGTCCTGCTGCACAAGCGCCTGACCACGCCGCATGATCCGTCCGAGGCTGCCCTGATCGGCCTTGGCGAACTGACCGAGATGGCCGGCATCACGCTGGCCGATATCGGCGACATCGTGCATGGCACAACGCTGGTGACCAACGCGGTGATCGAGCGCAAGGGCTCCAAGCTCGGCCTGATCACCACGCGCGGCTTCCGCGACATCCTCGAAATGGGCACCGAGCAGCGCTATGACATCTACGATCTGTTCCTGACCTTCCCGGAGCCGCTGGTCTCGCGCGAGCTTCGTCTCGAAGTCGCGGAGCGTATCGACCGCGACGGCAAGATCGTGACGGCGCTCGATGCAACCGCGGTGCGTGCAGCCGCCAGCGAGCTGGCCGCTGCCGGCTGCGAAGCGATCGCGATCTGCTTCCTGAACAGCTACCGCAACTCCGCCCATGAGCAGGAAGCCGGCCGGATCGTCCGGGACGCCTGCCCCGAACTCACGGTCTCCCTGTCGAGCGAGGTCGTCGCCGAAATCTGGGAGTATCAGCGCTTCGTCACCACCGCGGCGAACGCCTATGTCCAGCCACTGATGCGGCGCTATCTGGAACGGCTGGAGCGCGAACTCGCAGCCCGCTCGTTCACCGGCTCGCTGCGGTTGATGCATTCGGCTGGCGGCCTGGTCTCCCCCGAGACCGCTCGCACCTTCCCGATCCGCCTGCTCGAAAGCGGCCCTGCCGGCGGCGGCCTTGCGACAGCCTTGTTCGGCGAGCTCGCCGGCCACAAGGACGTCATCTCCTTCGACATGGGTGGCACCACCGCCAAGGCCTGCATGATCGAGGACGGCCGCGCTGAGATCGCACCGATGCTCGAAGCCGGTCGCGTCAACCGCTTCGCCAAGGGCTCCGGCCTGCCGATCAAGGCTCCCGTCATCGACATGATCGAGATCGGCGCCGGAGGCGGCTCGATCGCCGCCATCGACGAGGTCGGCCTGCTCAAGGTAGGCCCGCACTCGGCAGGCTCCGACCCCGGCCCGGCCTGCTACGGCATGGGCGGCACCAAGCCGACCGTCACCGACGCCAATCTGGTGCTCGGCTATTATGATCCGGGCTTCTTCCTCGGAGGACGCATGGCGCTCGATCTCGCGGCCGCGCGCAAGGCTGTTGCCTCGGTGGCGGAGCCGCTCGGCCTCTCCGTGGAAGAAGCAGCCTGGGGCATCCACAAGGTCGTCGTCGAAAGCATGGGCGCCGCGGCGCGTGTCCATCTCGTCGAGAAGGGCAAGGATCCGCGTCACTACGCCATGGTCGGCTTCGGTGGGGCGGGCCCGGCGCACGCCGTCGATGTCGCCCGCGTGCTCGGCGTCCGGCAGGTCATCATTCCGCCGGCCTCCGGCGCGGCTTCGGCGCTCGGCTTTCTCGCCGCGCCGCTCTCCTTCGACATGGTGCAGTCGCTGCCGGTCGAGTTCTCGGAGGGCTTTGACGCCCAGGCCGTCAACACCGTGCTCAGCGAGCTGGAGGCGCAGGGCCGCAAGCACCTGCTCGAGGCCGGCGTGAAGCCAGCCGACATCACGGTCGAGCGCTCGGCCGATATGCGCCTCGTCGGCCAGATGCACGATATCGCGGTGACGTTGCCGGCCGGCACGATCGATACATCGAGCCTGGACGCCATCCGCGCTGCCTTCGCCACCACCTATTCGGCGCGCTACACCTCGGTCTACGAGGGCGCCCGTCTCGAGGCGATCAACTTCCGCGTCCGCTGCGCCGGTCCGGTGCCGAGCCTCTCGCTCTCCGGCGCGGCCGGCGGCGGCGATGCCGGCACCAAGGTGAAGGGCACTCGCCAGGCCTGGTTCGAGAGCGGCTGGAGCGAGGCGACCGTCTATGATCGCTACGCGCTGCGGCCGGGCGACTCCATCAAGGGTCCCGCGATCATCGAGGAGCGCGAAGCGACGACCATCGTTCCTCCCGGGGATACGGTTGCGATCGACCAGGTACTTAACCTGCTGGTCAGCGTCGGGCGGGCCAGCGCCGCCGAGACCACGATCAGCGCCGACATGCCGCTGGCTGAGGCCGCGCGCCGGATCGAGGCCGACCCGATCTCGCTGGAGATCATGTGGAGCCGCCTCGTCAACGTCGTCGAGGAGATGTGGCTGACCGTCTGCCGCACGGCCTTCTCGCTGGTGATCTCCGAAGCGCAGGATTTTGCCTGCGAGCTGCTCGACCCCGAGGGCGAGACGCTGGCTCATTCGCCACGCGCCATGCCGGTGTTCAACCTGACCCTGCCGCGCGCCGTCAAGGCGCTGCTCGAGCGCTATCCGGCCGACACCCTGAAGCCCGGCGACGTTCTGATCACCAATGATCCCTGGCTCTGCGCCGGCCATCTCTTCGACATTGCCGTGGTCACGCCGGTGTTCCTGGGCGACCGCGTCGTCGGACTGATGGGCACTGTCGGCCATGTCTCCGATATCGGCGGCACCAAGGACAGCCTCAGGGCCCGCGAGATCTACGAGGAAGGTTTCCAGATCCCGCCGATGAAGCTCTACGAGGCTGGCCGGATCAACGAGACACTCGTCCGCCTGCTGGGCGAGAACGTCCGCAATTCCGAGCAGGTTCTCGGCGATCTGCACTCGTTCGTCGCGGCCAATGCGATCGGCGCCGAGCGCCTGCAGTCCTTCCTGAGCGATTACGGCATGCAGGATCTGCGCGCCCTCGCCTCGGTGGTGCAGGACCGTTCCGAGAAGGCCATGCGCGAGGCCATCGCCGCGTTGCCGGACGGGACCTATCACGGCACCGTCTCGAACAACCCGCTCGGCACGCCGATGACCTATCCGCTGGCGCTGACGGTCAAGGGCGACACGATCCATCTCGACTTTGACGGCGCCCCACCGCAGCTGCCGCAGGGCGGGCTCAACTGCACCCTGAACTACACAATGGCGCATGCGACCTACCCGCTGAAATGCATGCTGACGCCGAATGTCCGCGGCAATGCCGGCTGCTATCGCGCCTTCTCGATCGACGCGCCGAAGGGCTCGATCCTGAACTGCGACAAGCCGCTCGCGGTCAACCTGCGGACGCGCACCGGCTGGTACATCGCGCCGAACATCTTCCGCGCCCTGTCACAGGCCGCTCCGAACCAGGTCCAGGCCTTCACCGGACTACCGGTGGCGGCGAGCGTCTATGGCCGGGACCAGGCGGGTGATACCTATTCCGACATGCTTTTCGTCGGCGGCGGCCAGGGCGGCTCGGCCCATGGCGACGGCAAGTCCGGCCTTCTCTATCCGACCTCGGCCGCCAACACCTCGATCGAGACCTTCGAGGCGCGCGTGCCGGTGCTGGTCGTGGAGAAGACCTATCTCACCGACTCCGGCGGTGCCGGCGAGCATCGCGGCGGCCTCGGCCAGCGCGTCCGCCTGCGCAAGCTCTCCGATGACGGTCTCCCGACGCTGGTCTCGCTCTATCCGGAAGGCGTCAACAACCCGATCCCGGGCCTGTTCGGCGGCAAGGCCGGCGGCGGAGCATCAGGGCGGGTCATCGATGAGCAGGKCCATGTCCTGAAGGATGTCGGGACGGGCGACCTCGTCCAGGTCAAGCATCCCCATGAGATCGTGGAACTCGTGCTCGCCGGCGGCGCCGGCTACGGCGCGGCGGCGGAGCGCTCCCGCGACGCCATCGCCCGCGACATCGCACTCGGCCTCGTCTCACCGGAGGCCGCCAAGCGCGACTACGGGGTCCAGACCGGCCATGCGACGCACGACGTCGGCGAGGCCAAGGCCGGCATCCTTGTTGCCTGACGACTGACATCAACAAGCACATCTGCCCCTCCAGGGGCCAATAACGGGGACTGAGGCATGAAGGACCAACCGAAAGGAGTGCCTCAGCGGCACCCGAGCCTGTTCGAGCCCGGGACGCTGGTGCTGATCGCCATTCTTTGCGTCTTTGGCGCGATCATTGGCATGCAGCTTCTGGTCTCCCTGGGCATCACGGCAAACACATCGCTAATCGGGGCGCTCGCCGCCATGGCGCTTGCGCGCGTGCCGATAGCGATGTTCACGCGCTACCGCTCGATCCATGTTCAGAATCTGGCTCAGAGCGCGATCTCGTCCGCGACATTCGGGGCTGCCAACAGCCTGCTGCTGCCGATCGGCATTCCCTTCCTGCTTGGTCGCTCCGATCTGGTGCTGCCGATGCTGGCAGGCGCCTTCGCGGCGATGCTGCTCGACGCCTACCTGCTCTACCGGATGTTCGATTCCCGGGTGTTTCCGGCGACCGGTGCCTGGCCCCCGGGCGTTGCCGCCGCCGAAGCGATCAAGGCCGGCGACGAGGGCGGACGCAAGGCGGTGCTGATGGGGGTCGGCTTCGTCACCGGCATCCTGGTCTCCTTCGTCAAGGTGCCGCTCGCGGCCATCGGCTTTGTCGGCTCGACGGCGGTCTCCGGCATTCCGATGTCCGCCTTCGGCGTCGCCTTCATCGGCAATATCTGGGCGCTCTCGATGTTCGGCGTCGGCCTGCTGCTGCGCGGCTATTCCAGCCAGCTCTTCGGCGGCCCGCTCTTCGCCGAGATCATCCCGAAGGGCGATCTGATGGCGGCCTATATCCCGCACGGCTTCATGATCGGCGCAGGGCTGATTGCCCTGTTTCAGGTCGCGCAGCTCCTGTTCAGGCGCAGCGAAGCCCAGAAGCTGGCCGAGGCGGCCTCCGGCGTTTCCGATGCGGAAGTCAGGCGCGCGCTCGGTCTCGGCACCATTGCCTATCTCGTGATCGCGGTCTTCATCGCGCTGGTCGGCGGCCTGATGAGCGATATGTCGATCGGGATGTTGATCCTGTTCGTGCTCTATGCCGCCTTCGCGGCCTATGTGCATGAGCTCATCGTCGGCCTCGCCGCGATGCACTCTGGCTGGTTCCCGGCCTTCGCCGTCGCACTGATCACGCTGATCATCGGCATGCTGATCGGCTTCCCGATGCCGGCGCTTGCGTTGCTCGTTGGCTTCTCCGCCGCGACGGGGCCTGCCTTCGCCGACATGGGCTATGATCTGAAGGCCGGGTACATCCTGCGCGGCAACGGCGCCGATCCCGCCTTCGAGCGCGACGGCCGTCGGCAGCAGCTCTTTGCTGCGATGTTCGCCTTCGTCATCGCCGGTGCGGTGGTGCTGGTCTCCTACCAGTCCTATTTCGACCAGAACCTCGTCGCCCCCGTGAACAAGGTCTATGCCGCGACGATCAAGGCCGGCGTGGCGCCAGGCGTCGCCTGGCAGCTCTTCCTCTGGGCGATCCCGGGCGCGATCCTGCAGTTCATCGGCGGCCCGAAGCGCCAGATCGGCGTGCTCTTCGCCACCGGCCTGCTCATCAGCTTCCCGATGGCGGGGTGGGCCGTCCTGGCCGGCATCGTCTGCCGGCTTGTCTGGGAGAAGCTGCGCGGCAGCACAGGCGAAGGGGACATGGAGGTCTTCGCCGCCGGCATCATCGCCGGAGACGCGATCTTCAGCTTCTTCGACTCGGTGATCAAGAACTTCAGGCGCTAAAGCAACGGCCCGAAAACTGCTTCGCGGTTTTCGGGACGGCCGATGCGAACACAGAGCTGGATCATCGGACCGGAAACGAGATCCGATCGATGATCTCAGCGCCCGTGCCGGAAACGGCACGGGCGTCCCATTCGACAGAGGACGGCCTCGCATGCGCAAACTCGGAACCCTGACCATCGGCCAGGCGCCGCGCTCCGACATCACGCCCATTCTCGACGCGGTGATCGGCTCCGACCTGCCGCGCCGCCATGCGGGTGTGCTGGACGGGCGGAGCAAGGCCGAGATCGAGCGCGACTTCGGCCCTCGCGCCGGAGCTGCCGTGCTGATCACCAAGCTGCTGGACGGCAGCTCAGTCATCATCGACAGGAGCCGCACCGAAGCTGCGGCGCAGGCCAAGATCGCCATGCTGGAAGCCGAGGGCTGCAGCACGATCCTGATGCTCTGCACCGGCCATTTCGAGACCCTGGCGGCAGACAGGGCGCAACTGATCGAACCTGATCGGATCCTGCCGCCAACGGTCGCCGCCCTCACCCCGKGCGCGCAACTCGGCATCATCGTGCCGCTCGCCGAACAGATCGCAAGCGAGGCCGGGAAATGGGCCGGGCTTGATCGCAAACCGCTCTATGCTGCGGCCTCGCCCTATGGCGGGCCTGGTTCCAACCTGTCCGAGGCGGCCCGCGACCTCGCCAGGCGCGGTGCTAAGGTTCTGCTGATGGACTGCATGGGTTTCGTCGAGGCTCATCGCCGCGAGGCCGCGGAAGCCGCGAAGCTGCCTGTGATCCTCTCCAACAGCCTGATCGGCAAGCTCGTTTCCGAGATCGTCTGAGCACGCCCGTCACGCTCGGCCCCAATCTCGGGCAGATCGCCATGCAATGGAGTTCCGGGAGGACGCAGGGACTGGCCTGACATCGGCCACACCCGCCCTTGCGCCGGTGCTTCTGAACGGCAAACGGAAGACGGCGTCTGGCGCCTCGCCTTGAGCCGCTCCTCCGACCGGTCAGGGCTCGTTCGATTATTTCAGATTGCCGAAGTGGTTCTTCTGCGTGACGCCGGCCCGGATCCGATGCTCTTCGATCGCCCGCTCGTGGCCATCGGAGCCCCGCACCCGGTCTTGTCGGTGCCTGATTTCGCCCGCTGGCAGCACCCGAGGGATCTGGTAAGTTCCGAGACCGGATCTGTCGCGGAAGTCAAAATTCAGGCTGATCACATCAGCCTTCCCTTAGTTACCGGTCATGGAGCAACTCCTCGCTCTCGCAGCGCTCGTCGAGGAGGCTGCCCACGAAGGTAGCCCCGTCGCTGCAATGATCGGTGATCGCAAGGTTCACGACATGCCCGTCCTCGCAGAGCAGCCTGATCTCATAGGAGAGCAGCAAGGGTGCGACCTGACGTAGATCGAGGTCGAAATGCCCGCGGCATCTGCCGTTCGCGTTCCGGGATGTTTCGAAACTGTAAGATACAGGCTGGCGCGTACCGTCGCGCCAGATGATCTGGCCCTTGCCCTGAAGCCAGGTGACCTGGCGTTCGCTTTGCACGACGAGCTTCCAGCCTTGACCGGCGCCAACCCGGCACCGCGGCCCGCTCTCGGTTCAGGTTGAACGGAAGCGGCGATGCAGTGAGCGCTCTTCCAGGGCACCAGGCAAGCAAAATCCGCGCGTCATCTCAGCACAGAGGCACGCCCAGGAACGCCTCTCGGAAAGGGTACAACCTAACAGAGAGGCACGTGCCACCGTCCCACACTCTGTGCAGCCCGCAGCAATGCCCCTCCCCCCTTTCGAGAAGGGCAGCACGCGACGTCACGGCAAGTCCATTCTGGGATCGAGCGCGTCGCGCAAACCGTCTCCAACGAAGTTGAAGCTCGTAACGGCGAGCGTGATCGCCGCCCCGGGCAGGATCGCAAGCCATGGCGCGCTGGTGAGATAGCTTTGGGCGTTCTCCAGCATATTGCCCCAGCTTGGAGTCGGCGGTTGGATGCCGTAGCCGAGGAAGCTGATATAGCTCTCGGCCAGGATCGCATGGGCGACGTTCAACGTCGCGGCAACGACGATCGGTGCGATCGCGTTCGGCAGCAGCTGACGAAACATGATGCGGCCGTTGCTGGCGCCCATCGCGACCGCTGCAACCACATAATCGCGGGTGCGGAGCGATCTTATCTGAGCCTCGACGACCCGCGCCACCTCCATCCACGAGGTCATAGCGATCAGCATGACGATCGAGGGCACCGACGGCAAGATCAGGGCCGAAACAGCAAGCAGCAGGAAGATCGAGGGGAAGCACAGCATCGCGTCGACGAAGCGCATCAGGGCAGCCCCGACCGCACCTTCGTAGAATCCGGCGATCATGCCGATGCAGATGCCGATCGCCATGCTGATCAGCATGGCGGAAAAGCCCACTGCGAGTGAAATCCGCCCGGCCATTAGCAGGCGGGCCAGGATATCGCGCCCGAGAGGATCGGTGCCGAGTACATGCGGGCCCGAGAAGGGTGGCGCGAAGCGCTGCCGGATGTCGATGAACGTGTCGCTATAGGGCAGCAGCATCGGCCCGAAGATGCAGGCGAGCGTCATCGCCACGATTGCCACCGCTCCGAAAACCGCCAGCCGGTGCCGGCGGAAACGGCGAAAGCCGGGGCTGTTCCAGACGAATGGCGAAGCTGCGATCCGGACTTCGGTGACGCCGGTGAGATCAGTGCTCATCAGCCATTCCTCGCAATCCGCGGATCGGCGAGACCATAGAGCAGGTCGGCGATCAGACTGCCGAGCAACACCAGGACGGCGGTGAACATCAGGATGCCCATCACGGTCGGATAGTCGCGATAGCTGATCGAGTCGAGGAAGAGCCTCCCCATGCCCGGCCAGGTGAAGACGGTCTCGGTCACCAGTGCGCCCGAAAGCAATGTCGGCACATGCAGGCCGGTGATGGTGATCATTGGCAGCAGCGCATTGCGAAGGGCGTGCCGCAGCAGGACCTGGCGCTCCGGCACGCCCTTGGCCCGGGCGGTGCGGATATAGTCCTGATTGACGACCTCAAGCATCGAGGAGCGCATGTAGCGGCTCCAGACCGCCGTCGAGACCAGCGCGAGCACGATGCAGGGCCCGATCAGATGATGGATCCGGTTGAGCACCGAACCATCGCCGATGGTGTAGCGGTTGCCGGCAGGTAGCCAGCCGAGCCCGACCGAGAAGACATAGATGATGACAAGGCCGAACCAGAAGGTCGGGATCGAGAGCGCGATCATGGCGCCGATCGTCGCGAGTGAATCGAACAACGAGTAGCGTCGGATCGCGCCAAGAATACCGAGCCAGGCGCCGAGCAACATGGCGAGCAGCGTCGAGCTCAGCATCAGTTCCATCGTCGGCCCGATATGGGAGGCGATGATCTGCAGCACCGGCTGATGGTCGCGATAGGACAGCCCCCAGTCGCCGCGCAGCATGCGCCAGAGCCATTCCGCATATTGCAGCGGCAGCGGGCGGTTGAGGCCGAGCTGTTCAGCGATGCGGTCGAGATCGGCCTGGGTCATGTCGCCGCCGGCGGCGAACTGCGAGAGCGGCCCGCCCGGAGCCAGGTGCAGGATCGCAAAGCCGATTATCGAGACGATGAGCAGCAGCACGAGCGCCTGCAGCAGCCGTCGCACGAGAAAGGTGCTCATGGCGCCGTGTTCCCGGGGGGGCCGTTCATGGTCTCAGCGCGCCCAGTACCAGCTGCCCATGTTCCAGGTATTCTGGCGGGCATTGATATTGGGCTCGTAGCCGATGAGCCCTTCCTTGTAGCCCTCGACCGGAACATATTGGTAGATCGGCAGGATCGGCAGTTCCTCGCGGACGATTTCCTGCAATTTCCAGTAGACGGCCTTGCGCTTGGCCTGATCGAAGGTTTCCTGGCCCTCCTTCAGCAGCTTGTCGACTTCGGCATTCTGCCACTGCATCTGGTTGGCGCCACTGCCGTTCTTGGCGGGTATTGCATCAGAGGCGAAGCGCGAGGCCGGATCGGGATCGATCACGGTGCGGAAGGCGGTGCCGACCAGCAGCGACTGGAACTTCGAGCGCGTATAGAACTCGCCCCAGATCACCGCGGCCGGCATGTTGTTGATCTTCATGGAAACGCCGACCTGCTGCCAGTCCTGCATCATCAGTTGCTGGCACTGCTCGCGTAGCGAGGCGCCGGTCGTCGTCGAGACCGCGAACTCAAGCGGCACGCCGTTCTTCATGCGAACGCCGCTGCCGCTGCGTTTCCAGCCAGCGTCGTCGAGCAGCTTGTTAGCCTTGGTGAGGTCGTAGCTCTGCTGCGGCAGGTTGGGATTGTAGGCCCAGGATTCCTGAGGCGCGAAGGACTCCGTCGGCTTGTGCAGGCCATAGAAGATGACGTCGATGATCGCCTGCTTGTTGATCGAGGCGTAGAGAGCCTGGCGCACCGCCTTCTCGGACAAGGCCGGATGCTCGAGATTGGGCATCAGGATTTCGAGCGAGGCGTTCGGGATCTTCACGATCTTGCGGCCCGGCAGCTTCACGGCCTCGGCATAGAAATTCGCCGGGATGCCAGTGCCGATAATGAGGTCGACCTGTCCCGTGCGGAACTGTGCATAGAGAGCCGTCTGGTCCGGCACATATTTGAGGACAGCCTTCTCCAGATAGGGGCCCTTGCCGTGATAACGCTCATTGGCGACGAGCGTGATGTTGTCGCCCGGCGTGCGCTGCCCCCATTTGAAGGGCCCGGTACCGACCGGCGCGCCGTTGAAGGGTGCGGTATTCGGGTCGCTGGCTTTCTCAAGCAGATGCTTGGGCACGATGAAGGTGTTGGAGAGCAGCGCGAGATAGGGCGCGTAGGCCTTCTCCATGCGCCAGGAGATCTCATGCGGTCCCTTGACCACGATGTCCTTGACCAGCGCATGGCCGACCCGGGTGCGGCTCTTGAAGCCCGGCGCATTGATCAGCTCCAGCGTGTATTTCACGTCCTCGGCCGTGAAGGGCGTCCCGTCATGCCAGGTGATGCCCTCGCGCAGTTTGACTTTCCAKGCCAGGCCACCTTCCGAGATGCCCCCATTGGCCTCGCTCGGCACCTCGGTTGCGAGATCGGGCATCAGGTTGCCCTGAGGGTCGGCGAGCCACATCGTATTGAAGACCTGCATCCAGACGGTCTCGTCGACCTCGATGCCAGGCATGAGCGGGTTGAATGCTGTCGGCTCCTGCGACAGGCCAACGACGACCTGGCCGGTCGGTTTAGCGGGCGGTGGCGGAGCAGGCTTGGTCTGGGCGCTGGCTCCAACCCCCGAGGCGGCCAGCAGGCCGCCCGCTCCGAGCGCGAGAAACTGGCGGCGATGCAATGCCGGCATCGGGAAAGCCGAACGGGTCGTTCCGTCGGAGTGCTTTATCATCCGGTAACCCCTCTTTTGCTTGTTTTGCGGAAGTCCCGGGCGCCCCGGGCAATTCAGGCGGAAACGATCGCGCATCCACGCCGCCCGCTTCATCCGTCGGGTCGTTCGCGGGCGCGGCCGGTCCTTCAACCGCGTGCCTAGGTTAGGCCTGCACCCACCCGCCTCGTATGCCGATCACGGCGCCCGGCCGGGCATAATCTGCCGATTCAACCACCGCCTTTGGCATAGGGTTCTGCACCGGATCGGGTCTTATCGAGCCGATCAAATCGGATCGGCCGTGCGGATGGATTGGTCGTTGCCCGCGCGGAGCGGTCCCGCAGCGCAAGGAAAGCCAGCCTATGTCTCCTCCGGTCACCCGCGTCCGTAGCGACGAGTTTCTGCCGAAATCTGCCGATGTGGTGGTCATTGGCGGTGGCATCGCCGGCACGAGCGCGGCCTATGAGCTGGCAAAGAAGGGGCATTCGGTCGCACTGGTTGAGAAGGGGCACCTCGCCGGCGAACAGTCGAGCCGGAACTGGGGCTGGTGCCGCCAGCAGAATCGCGACCTGCGCGAATTGCCGCTGGCCCAGCGCGCCGTCGAGATGTGGAACGGGTTGAACGAAGAACTCGGAGCCGAGACGGGCTTCCGCCGCACCGGGCTGCTCTATGTGACGACCAAACAATCCGATCTCGATATCTGGTCGAACTGGGCCGACCGCGCCCGCGAGTATCAGATGCATAGCCGGATGCTGACGGCTGCCGAGGCCAAGGCCATGTCTCCGGGCAGTACGGAGAACTGGATCGGCGGAGTGCATTCGCCGACCGACGGGCGGGCCGAGCCCGCGCTGGCGACCCCGGCCATCGCCGAAGGGGCGCGCAAGCGGGGGGCGACCATTCATCAGAGCTGCGCCGCACGCGGACTGGAGACCGAGGGAGGCAGGGTTTCGGCGGTCGTCACCGAAAAGGGCACGATCCGGACCAGCGCAGTGCTCTGCGCCGGCGGGGCCTGGAGCTCGATGTTCTGCCGCCATCACGGCCTCAAGCTGCCGCAGGCGGGCGTGCGCTCCACCTCCTTTTTCACGGAGGCCGCGCCGCAGGTGATCGAGGGCGGGCTGTCCATGCCCGATCTCACCTTCCGACGCCGGATCGATGGCGGTTATACCGTCGGCATCAGCGGACGCGGCCTGCTCGAACTCACTCCGCAGGGCATGCTCTACGCCCAACAGTTCTGGCGGACCTTCAAGAAGCGGCGCTGGGGCCTGACCATCCGGGCTGGCCGGTCCTTCTTCGCCGGGCCGGAGGCGATCTCCCGCTGGAGCAACGATGGCATCTCGCCCTTCGAGCGAATCCGCACCTTCGATCCGCCGGCACAGGAGGAGCTGATCAGCTTTGCCCTGACACGGCTTGGGCAACTCTATCCGCAGCTCGCCAATGTGAAGATCGCGCATAAATATGGCGGGCTGGTCGACTTCACCCCGGATTGGATTCCGGTCATCTCCGGCGTCGCGACCCTGCCCGGCTTCTATATCTCTACGGGCTATAGCGGTCACGGCTTCGGCATCGGCCCGGCCGCCGGGCGCCTTGCCGCCGACATCGTCGCCAACGACACCCCCATCGTCGATCCACACCCCTATCGCTACAGCCGCATGATCGACGGGACCGATCTCGGCGAGCCCGGCATGATGTGACGCGCCTTTCAATGTCTTGAAGACAAGCCACCGCATCGGGGTTGGGTCTTGCCATAGCTGCATCCGCCAATCGGCATCGAGACCGCGCTGCGGCATTGAGTCCGGCGCCGATGCAAAGATGATCCAATGCCGCCCGCAGCGCGGTCGCTAACGTCGCGACGAAACCCTGCCGGAGCGCCCCGCCTATGTCACCGACGCTTGAACGCATCGCCAGCAATGCGCGCCTGCCGGCCCAGGCCGATATCATCGTGATCGGTGCCGGAATCGTCGGCAGCGCAGCAGCCTATTTCCTGGCGAAGCGCGGGCACAGCGTAGCACTCCTTGAGAAGGGCGTCGTCGGCGGCGAACAATCGAGCCGGAACTGGGGGTGGTGCCGGCAGCAGAACCGTGACGCCCGCGAACTGCCCCTCGCCATGCGCGCCATGGAGCTCTGGGACGGGCTCAGCCGCGACATCGGCAGTGATATCGGCTTCAGGCGCAGCGGCCTGATCTATGCCAGCAATGATGCCGGCCAGATCGCGCAATGGGACAAATGGCGCGGAACCGCACAGCAATTCGGCATCGATACGCGCATGCTCTCCGGCAGCGAAGCAGTCGCCATGACGGCAGGCACCGGCCACTCCTGGCTCGGCGGGGTCCATTCGGTCAGCGACGGCAAGGCTGAGCCTGCCCTCGCCGCACCTGTCCTCGCAGAAGGCGCCCGTTCGCAGGGTGCGAGCATCCATCAGGATTGTGCTGCCCGCGGCCTCGACGTCACGAATGGCGCGGTCTCCGGCGTGATCACCGAGAAGGGCCTGATCCGAACGCGCTCCGTCATCCTTTCCGGCGGCGCCTGGGCATCAGCCTTCTGCCGGCGCCATGGCATCCGGTTTCCGCAGGCGAGCATCCGCTCGACCATTCTGCGGACAGAAGTCGCGCCCAGATTACTCGATGCGCTCTACACCCCCGACTGCGCCCTGACGCGTCGGCTCGACGGCAGCTACACGATCGCGATCAGCGGCAAAGGCACACTTGAAGTCACGCCGCAGGGACTGCGCTATGCGCGCGAGTTCCTGCCGATGTTCATCAAGCGGCTGAAAGCGGTCGAGTTCGGCCTCGGCACCTCCTTCTTCGAGGGGCCGGAGGCGCTCGGAGGCTGGGCTTTCGACAGGGAGACTCCCTTCGAACGCATCCGCGTGCTCGATCCCGTGCCGAGCCGCAGGTCCGTTGCGCTGACGCTGGCAAGGGCACGGGCGCTCTACCCCGCACTTCAAGACGTCGCCGTCCGGGAGAGCTGGGGCAGCTATATCGATTCAACGCCGGACGCCGTGCCGGTGATCTCGCCCGTCGCGGGTCTGCAGGGCTTCGTGCTGGCGGCCGGTTTCAGCGGGCATGGCTTCGGACTCGGGCCCGCGGCCGGCCATCTGGCGGCCGATCTCGCCGTGGGGGACAAACCGATCGTCGACCCGCGTCCCTTCCGGCATTCGCGCCTGATCGATGGCTCGCGGGGCGAGATCGGCGAATTCTGAACATCGCCCGTCGGTGTCGGACAGCCCTTCATTCGGCCTTTTGCAGCCGGCGGCAATTCATGCTGAACCGGGGCAGATGATCGGCAGAATCTTTGCTCGGCCGGACGCAATTCCAAGTCCGCGCCTGCACACCGGCCCTAGTCTTGGATGCAACGCGGCAG
>NZ_JBFTLD010000077.1:0-24700 GCF_056396265.1 Allobosea sp. 05T422_2
GGGCGGGATAGCAGGGGCGGGGGCGGATGTCATGCGCCGTCGGCAGGGGCGGCGAGGTCCTTGGTCATGAAATAGCGGGTCGCTCCGGGCGGTTCGAGCGCGATCTCACCGAAGACGCACCAGCCAAAGCGCTTGTAGAAGTCCGGCGCCTGGAAGCTGAGTGTGTACAGCACCGCCTTGCGGCAACCTCGGCGAAAACCCTYGGCCTCTGCCATCTGCAGAATGCGGGTGCCGAGGCCCGACCCGCGCTGGGTCTTGGGCACATAGAACAGGTCGATGAACAGCAGGCCGAGCGAGGTGCGACCGAGCAGGCCGCCAATCAGTTCATCACTCCTGCTGTCCTTGATGGTGATCGTCAGTGGCCTGTGGTCGCTGACGCCGCCCATCTCGACATTGTAGTCCCGCAGGCCCTGCGAGATCACCGCGTGGAGATCGGGATTGGCGGTGTCGGTCAGATTGACCGCGACGTCGGGCATCGTGCTGATCCTGCTGGCTTGGAGCCGGCATTCCTGCGGAACCGGCCTGGGGCAATCCGGGCCTGCATAACCGCTTCGGCGATGCTCTGCATCGGCGCGCCGGACATGACGGCTGCGCTTGCTCAGCCCGCCTTCTGCACGAACGAGTCCAGCACCATCTTCCGGCCCGCCTTGTCGAAATCGACGGTCAGCTTGTTACCGTCGACGCTCGCGACGGAGCCCGGGCCGAACTTGATATGGAAGACACGGGCGCCGGCATCGAAAGCGGAGCTGCCGGTCGATTTCGCCGTCAACTCGCCCTCGATCAGCACCGGGCCGCGCTGGCGGCCCGAGCCCGAGCCACCCTGGCCGAAACCGCGGCCGCTGTTGTCCGAGAAGCCTGAGCCGCCGCCGTTCCGCGCACGATTCTCCTGAGCGCGCTGCCAGCCTGGTGTCTGGTATGAGGAGCCGAAGCTTTCCATGCGGTCGAAGCGCGAGGCGCCGTAGCCGCCCTGGCTATAGGTACACGGCGCCTGCACGACCTCGACATGCTCCTCCGGCAACTCGTCGATGAAGCGGCTCGGCAGGCTCGATTGCCAGAGGCCGTGAATCCGACGGTTCGAGGCGAAGAGGAGCTTCAGGCGCTTGCGGGCCCGGGTCAGGCCGACATGGGCGAGGCGGCGCTCTTCTTCCAGCCCGGCGCGGCCGCTTTCGTCGAGCGCGCGCTGGTTCGGGAACAGGCCTTCCTCCCAGCCGGGCAGGAAGACAGTATCGAATTCGAGCCCCTTGGCCGCGTGCAGTGTCATGATGCTGACGCGCGCCCCGGCCTCGCCACCATCGGCATCCATCACCAGCGAGACGTGCTCAAGGAAGGCCGGCAGGTCTGGGAACTCGTCCAGAGAGCGCACCAGTTCCTTGAGGTTCTCGAGGCGGCCGGCGGCATCGGCCGAGCGATCCTTCTGCCACATCTCGGTATAGCCGGATTCCTCCAGCACCTGCTCGGCAAGCTCGCCCTGCTTCATGTGTTCGGCCTTGGTCGACCAGCGGGCAAAGGCCTCGACCAGTTCGCGCAGCGCGGTGCGGGCCTTCGGCTTCAGTTCCTCGGTCTCGACCACGGCACGGGCCGATTGCAGCAGCGACAGGCCGGTTGCCCGGGCGTGGTTGTGCAGAAGCTGGACCGTCGCGTCGCCCAGCCCGCGCTTCGGCACATTGACGATGCGCTCGAAGGCGAGATCATCGGTCTGGCTCACCACGCAGCGCAGATAGGCCATGGCGTCGCGGATTTCGGCCCGCTCATAGAAGCGTGGGCCGCCGATGACGCGATAGGGCACGCCGACATGGACGAAGCGCTCCTCGATCTCGCGCATCTGGGCGGAGATGCGGACGAGGATGGCGACCTCGGCAAGGTTTTCGCCCTTGCTCTGCATCGCCTCGATCTCGTCGCTGATCAGGCGGGCTTCCTCCTGGCTGTCCCAGGCGCCGGTGATCGTGACCTTCTCCCCGGCTTCGTCCTCAGTGCGCAATGTCTTGCCGAGCCGGCCTTCGTTGCGGGCAATCAGTTTTGAGGCGGTGGCGAGGATATGCCCGGTCGAGCGGTAGTTCCGTTCCAGCCTGACCACGACCGCGCCGGGAAAATCGTGCTCGAAGCGCAGGATGTTGTCGACCTCGGCGCCGCGCCAGCCATAGATCGACTGGTCGTCGTCGCCGACGCAGGCGATGTTGCGCCGGCCCTGCGCCAGCAGGCGCAGCCAGAGATACTGGGCGGTGTTGGTGTCCTGATATTCGTCGACCAGGATGTAGCGGAAGCGCTCATGATAGGTCGCGAGCACATCGGCATGCTCCCGGAACAGCGTCAGGCAGTGCAGCAGCAGATCGCCGAAATCGACTGCGTTCAGCGTCTTCAGCCGCTCCTGATAGGCGGCATAAAGGGCGCCGCCCTTGCCTCCGGCGAAGACGCCGGCTTCACCCGGCGGCACGTCCTTGGGGGCAAGCCCGCGGTTCTTCCAGCTGTCGATGAAGCCCGCCAGCATGCGGCCGGGCCAGCGCTTCTCGTCGATCCCGGCGGCCGTGATGACCTGCTTCATAAGGCGAATCTGGTCGTCGGTATCGAGAATGGTGAAGTCCGAGCGCAGATCGAGGAGCTCGGCATGGCGGCGCAGGATCTTGGCCGAGATCGAGTGGAAGGTGCCGAGCCAGGGCATGCCTTCGGCCACGGGGCCGACGAGGCTTGCGATGCGCTCCTTCATCTCGCGCGCTGCCTTGTTGGTGAAGGTCACCGAGAGGATCTGGGACGGATAGGCGCGGTTGGTGGCGATCAGATGGGCGATGCGCGTGGTCAGCACACGGGTCTTGCCGGTGCCGGCGCCTGCCAGGACCAGAACAGGGCCATCCGTGGCCTCGACCGCTTGCCGCTGCTCCGGGTTGAGGCCTGCCAGATAGCCTGCCGCCGGCTGTGCGGCGGCGCGGGCGGCGAGGCCGCCGGGGCGGGGCAGAGGGGCGGACGTGGTGTGATCGGACAAGGCTTCAGGTCGCTTTGATCGTGATTCGTTCCAGAGGCAATATAGGCTGTCGCGCCGCAGATTGCTGGATAAGGCTGTTGGGCGTTGAATGCTCGCCCGATCGTCAGGACGCGCCGCGATGAATGTGGATATCGCCTCCCGCCATTCCACCCATGAAGTGACGAACCAGGTTCCCATACTGTGCGATTACGACGCCTTCGCGGCTGATCCCGTGTTGCAGGCGGCGGCCACCGCCTTCGATGCAGGCTGGKCCTCGGAGCGCCTGCACGCGGCAGGGCGCATTGTCGGCTCGGCGCAGGTGCAGGACCTGGCGCGACTGGCGAACAGGTTCCCGCCCGAACTCAGGACGCATGACCGGTTCGGCAACCGCATCGACCAGATCGAGTTCCATCCGGCCTGGCACGAATTGATGGGGCTTGCGATCGAGCAGGAGACCCATTCGCTCGCATGGAACAGGCCGGGCCCGGGCGCACAGGTGGCGCGTGCTGCGCTCTCCTATCTCTGGAGTCAGGGCGAAAGCGGCATCTGCTGCCCGATCAGCATGACCTATGCCGCGATCCCGGTCCTGAGGCAGGAACCCGACCTCTGGAGCAAGTGGGGCGCCCTGGTCAGCTCCAACCGCTATGACCGCCGCCAGACGACCGCCTCCGCCAAGACAGGGGCGACCGTCGGCACGGCAATGACCGAGAAGCAGGGAGGCTCTGACCTGCGCCAGACCCAGACCATCGCCGAGGACAATGGCGACGGGACATGGTCCCTGACCGGGCACAAGTGGTTCTTCTCGGTGCCGCATTCCGACCTGTTCCTGACCTTGGCCCGAACCGCCGAGGGCATTTCCTGCTTCGTCGTGCCGGGCTGGCTGCCGGACGGCTCGCGCAACGGCGTGGCGATCCAGCGGCTCAAGGACAAATGCGGCAATCGCTCGAATGCCTCGTCCGAGGTCGAATTCCGCGGTGCGATCGGCCAGATGATCGGCGAGCCAGGCCGGGGCCTGCGCACCGGCCTGGCGATGAACCAGGGCTCCCGGCTGGACATTGCGGCGGCGTCGGCCGGGCAGATGCGGCTCGCCGTTTCGCTGGCGGCGCATCACGCGGCCCATCGGCGCGCCTTCCAGCGCGGGCTGATCGATCAGCCGATCATGCAGAACGTGCTGGCCGATCTTGCGATCGAGGCCGAGGCTGCAGCCTGGCTCGCCTTTCGGCTGTTTGCGGCGCTCGACCGTCAGGAAACGAGCGAGAGCGACCGGTTGCTGGCGCGGATCGGCGCGCCGATTGCGAAATACTGGGTCTCGAAGCGCGCGCCGGCGGTGGTGGTCGAGGCGCTGGAATGCCATGGCGGCAACGGCTTTATCGAGGAAAACCCCATGGCCCGGCTCTATCGGGAGGCGCCGCTCAACAGCGTCTGGGAGGGCTCGGGCAACGTCATTTGTCTCGATGTGCTGCGCTCGCTGGAGCGAGAGCCGGGCTCTCTCGTGGCGCTGATCGAGGAGATGCGACGCGCGGCCGGCGCCGACAATCGCTTTGATGCGCATTTGAGCGCGCTGGAGTCGGAGATACCCACTTTGGTGCGAAGCGAAGGACAGGCGCGGCGGCTGGTCGAGCGGCTGGCGCTGGCGCTGCAGGCCTCGTTGCTGCTGCGCCACGCACCTCACATGGTCGCAGACGCCTTCATCGCGACGCGGCTCGAGGGGCGCTGGTCGGGCCATTTCGGCGATCTGCCGGCGTCCGTGGATGCTGCCGCGCTGGCGCATCGGGCCGTCCCGGCGGTGGAATAGCACTCACGCGTTTGCGCGGCCGCCCTCCCGAAGGGGAGCGCGGCCGGCCGACTGGCTCAGGCCTCGGCCGGAGCGAAATCCATCGCCACGCCATTGATGCAGTAGCGCAGTCCGGTCGGTGGCGGGCCGTCAGGGAAGACATGGCCGAGATGGCCGCCGCAGCGGGCGCAATGCACCTCGGTGCGCTGCATCATGTAGCTATTGTCCTCGCTGATACCGACCGCACCCTCCAGTGGCTGGTCGAAGCTCGGCCAGCCCGTGCCGCTCTCGAATTTCTTGCCGGACTGGAACAAGGGGTTGCCGCAACCGGCGCAGGTKAACCGCCCGGCGCGCTTCTCGAAATTCAAGGCGCAGGAGCCGGCGCGCTCGGTGCCATGCCCGCGCAGCACGTGGTACTGCTCCGGGGTCAGGCGGCGGCGCCACTCCTCGTCGGTCAACTGGAATTCGAACTCACCGGCTTCCCTGACCTTGCCGCCGAACAGTCCGGACAGTCCCATCGTCATTCTCCCGTTCAAAGGTTTCGGGCGGAATATGGGGATGATTGCGCTCCACGTCAGCCCGCCCTCACGGATAGCTGATCCGCAAGGCGCGTCACCCAACCGTCACGCGACTCCTCTAGTCGGCTCGCCATCACAACGGACCGCGCGAGGAACGAAGAATGCAGACGGCGCGTACGGTTCGGCGGGAAACCACAATGGGCCTGACCACGGCGGTGCATCGCAGCAAGCCGCTGTCGCGGGCGGGGATGTTGGAGCGCCTGTTCACCCTGGCCTTTTCCGGGCTCGTCTATCCGCAGATCTGGGAAGACCCGGTCGTCGACATGGAGGCACTGGACCTGCGCCCCGATGATCATGTCGTGGCAATCGCGTCCGGCTCCTGCAACATCCTGTCCTATCTCACCGCCAACCCGGCGAAGATCAGCGCTGTCGATCTGAATGGCGCCCATATCGCGCTCGGCAAGCTCAAGCTCGCCGCACTCGACAGCCTGGCAGGCCATGAGCAGTTCCTGCGCTTTTTCGGCGAGGCGCAATCGCAGGCGAATATCGCGCTCTATGACGCCGAGATCGCGCCACGCCTCGATGCCGTCTCTCGCAGCTACTGGGAAGGCCGCAGCCTGAGCGGGCGCCGGCGCATCCAGGTCTTTGCCCGCAATTTCTACCGGTACGGCCTGCTCGGCCGTTTCATCGGGGCTGGACATCTCCTTGGCCGTACGCTCGGCTGCGATCCGCGCGTGATGCTGCAGGCTCGCGACATGGCCGAGCAGCGCGCCCTGTTCGACAGGCATATCGCTCCCGTCTTCGACAAGCCCCTKGTGCGTTGGCTGGTGCGCCAGCCGGCCTCGCTCTATGGGCTGGGCATCCCGCCGGCCCAGTACAAGGCCCTCGCGGCTGACGGCGACGCCGGGATACGCGGCGTGCTCCGGCGCCGGCTTGAAAGGCTGGCCTGCGGCTTCGACCTGAAGTCGAACTATTTTGCCCGGCAGGCCTTTGGACGGGGCTATGCGACGGACGAGAACGCATCCTTGCCGCCCTATCTTGAAAGCCGGAATTTCGCGGCCGTTCGAGAGCGGGCGGGCCACGTCGCCTATCACCAGAGCGCGATCACGGCCTTTCTCGAGAGCCAGCCTGCGAAGAGCTGCGATGCCTATGTGCTGCTCGATGCTCAGGACTGGATGAATGATGCGGATCTCACGGCGCTCTGKACGCAGATCACGCGCACGGCGCGACCCGGCGCCCGCGTAATCTTCCGGACGGCTGCCGATGAGCGGCTGCTGCCGGGCCGGGTGCCGGCCTCGATTCTCGCGCAATGGCGCTATGAGGAAGCACGCAGCCGCGAGCTTGGAGCGCGCGATCGCTCGTCGATCTATGGCGCCTTCCATCTCCATGTGCTGCAGGGGGCGGTGGCATGAGCGCTGGCCGCGCCACGACCGAGGCCGCCGGSCTGATGGACCGGATGTATCGCCACCAGCGCCATATCTATGACGCCAGCCGCAAATTCTATCTGCTTGGCCGGGACCGGCTCATCGCCGAGCTCGATCCTGCGCCGGGCAGCGCGATCCTGGAAATCGGCTGCGGCACAGGGCGCAACCTGATCAAGCTCGCCCGGACCTATCCGGGCACGCAGTGCTACGGTCTCGACGTCTCGGCCKAGATGCTCGCGACGGCGGAGAGAAGCGTGGCACGATCGGGGCTCTCGGAGCGCATCCATCTGGCACAGGCAGACGCGACCTGCTTCGACGCGGCGGCCCTGTTCGGGCGCGATGGATTTGATCGCATCGTCATCTCCTATGCGCTCTCGATGATTCCCCCCTGGCGGGGCGTGATCGCTCAGGCGCTGCGGACGCTGACGGCAACCGGTTCACTGCATATCGTCGATTTCGGCGACCAGACCGGCTTGCCTGCGTCGTTCAGGGCCGTGCTGAATCGCTGGCTGACATTGTTTCACGTCACGCCAAGGCATGATCTGCCCGAGGCAATCGCCGAATTGTCGCGGATCGAGGGCGTCGAGAGCCGCACGACCCGGCTCCTTCGCGGCTACGCCATCCATGCCGTGGCAACGCGGCGGGCCGCCTGAGCAGCGGGTGCTGGACGCGCCATCCTTTGGCCTGTAACGCCATGGAATGGCCGAGGATACGACGTCTGTTCGCAGGGAAGGGCAGGTCGAAAGACTGCGGGACGGCCTGCGCCAGCTCTACCATGGCCGCTCTCCCGGGGCGATGCGCTTTCAGCTTGCGACAGCGGTCGTCGACCTGCTGATCATCGCCTTCTTCATCGCGACACCGCTGATCCGCGAACGGCCGCTCTTCTATTGGCTCGATTACTCCGTCGCCGTGATCATGGTCATCGAGATCGGCGCGCGAATGCTGGCCTCCTCGAAGATTCCGCGCTTGCTGCGCCGGCCGAGCATGCTGCTCGATCTCTTCATCCTGGCAACACTGCTCGCGCCGCAATGGCTGGAGAATTTCGGCTTCCTGCGCATCCTGCGGCTCTGGTCGCTGTCACAGCGTGGGCTGATCTGGGAACGGCTGCGCGCTGCGGGCTACCCCGAGTGGGAAAGCGCAGCACGGGCGGTGGTCAATATCGTGACCTTCCTGTTCGTGGTGACGGGCTTCATCTACACCTTCTTCTTTCGCGAGACGGCGGGCTTCGCGGGTTATGTCGACGCTTTCTATTTCACGGTCGCGACCGTGACGACGACGGGCTTCGGCGACATCACCTTGCCCGGCACCGCCGGCAAGCTGACCTCGATCGTGGTGATGATCGTCGGGATCTCGCTGTTCGTGCGTCTGGCGCAAGCGATCTTCCGGCCCAACAAGGTCACCTTTCCCTGCCCGCAATGCGCACTGCAGCGGCACGAGCCGGACGCCGTGCATTGCAAGGCCTGCGGGCATGTCCTGAAGATCCCCGATCACAACGACTGATCAGGAAATCTCCACACCCTTCCAGAAGGCGACGCGGTCCTTGATCTCGGCGGCAGCGGCCTTGGGCTCGGCATAATACCAGGCGGCGTCCCTGTTCTCAGCGCCTGCGACGACGATCGAATGGTAGTTGGCCGTGCCCTTCCACGGACAGATCGACGTCGTCTCGCTTGGTTTGAAGAATTCAGAGCGGATCGCGCTGCGTGGAAAGTAGTGGTTGCCTTCGACCACGACCGTGTTGTCGGATTTTGCCAGAACGGCGCCGTTCCAGGTTGCCTTGACCATCTCCGCCCCTTTCGGCCGTCGCTGATCGCCCAAGATGGGGCTGCGTCGGGCCCAGTGACAGGGGCAGGCAGCCTGCGCCGGCTCTGCCGCTCTCAGTGGCGCGTTTCGAGCTCGCGCTCGTCGTGCTGATCCTCGACCGTGATCGTCGTCTTCTTCGGCATGCCGATGATGCGCCCGATCGTGGCCGGCAGCGGCATGCGACAATGCGCCGCTTTCATCAGGGCGAGATTGGCCAGGATATCGGGCGGAAACGGCGAAACCTTGCGGGTCGCCATGTCGACATGCAGCGAGAGGTTTTCACTCGTCGCCGCGAGCCAGCCTTCGCTCGCATGCCGCATTTCGAGATAGTAGTGCAGGCGCTTTTCGTCGAAGGCGATCAGTTGTGCGGTGACCCGCACGAGGTCGTCCTCGGTCAATTCGCGCTTGTAGAGGATATGGCATTCGGCCGCGAAATAGGACGCGTTGCGCGTGTCGACATAGTCCTGGTTCAGGCCGACGAGCGAGAAGACCTCGTCGACGGCCCGATCGAACAGCACGTGATAATAGGCCATGTTGAGATGGCCGTTATAGTCGATCCAGGGCGTTTCGACCCGCATTGCGGACGATACGAAGGGGGAGAAGAACAGCGCCGGAGCGCGGATCTCGTCTTTCATGGCCGCCTCCCGCAGAGTTGTTGCGTGCGGCGGAACGGAACTCCACTGACACGCTACCATCGTCTTGAAGACGCCGCCGGACGAGCTATGCCCTGCCTRATGCACCGCCTCCCATGCGCCCGGCGATCTTGCCGCCGGCGGCGACACGCAGGACAAACCCGCCTGCTATCGCTACGGTCTGCCTCGTCAGATTCAACCGCTTCCGAAGCCGACCAGTTCCAAGTTAAGCGCCAAGCCCGGAAAAAGACAATGAGCCTTTTTGCAACTGCTTCTTATGCCGCCTCTGCCGCAACCCTGCCGCCGTCGCCGGCTGCGATCGAGGCGGTGACGCGGGCGCTCGCCGCCCGATTCGGCAACAGGCTGGTGACGAGCCTGGCGGTACGGGAGCAGCACGGCCACACGCTGACCTGGATTCCGAACCAGCCGCCGGATGCGGTCGTCTATCCGCAGAGCACCGAAGAGGTGTCGGAGATCGTCAAGCTCTGTGCGAGCCACGGCGTCCCCGTGATCGCATTCGGCACGGGCACCTCGCTCGAAGGCCATGTCAACGCGCCGTTCGGTGGCGTCTGCGTCGATCTCAGCCAGATGAAGCGCATCATTGCCGTTCATGCCGAGGATCTCGATTGCGTCGTCGAAGCCGGCGTGACCCGCAAGGAACTCAACGAGCATCTGCGCGACCAGGGGCTGTTTTTCCCGATCGACCCCGGCGCGGATGCGTCCATCGGCGGCATGGCGGCGACACGCGCCTCGGGCACGAATGCGGTGCGCTACGGCACGATGAAGGACAATGTCCTTTCTCTGACCGCGGTGATGGCCGACGGCTCGGTCGTGAAGACGTCCAGCCGCGCGCGGAAGACCTCCGCCGGCTATGATCTGACCCGCCTGCTCGTCGGCTCGGAGGGCACGCTCGGGATTATCACCGAGGTCACGCTCAAGCTGCACGGCATCCCGGAGGCGATTTCGGCCGGCGTCTGCCCGTTTCCTTCGGTGAAGGCAGCCTGCGACGCGACCATCGTGACGATCCAGTCCGGTCTGCCGGTCGCGCGCATCGAACTGCTCGATGATGTGATGATCCGTGGCGTGAACCTGCATTCCAAGCTCGGCTTGCCGGAGACGACGATGCTCTTCGTCGAGTTCCACGGCACGGAGGCCGGCGTGAAGGAGCAGGCGGAGCGCTTCGGCGAGATTGCCGCCGATTTCGGCGGTGGACCGTTCGACTGGGCGACCAAGGCCGAGGACCGGTCGAAGCTTTGGCAGGCTCGCCACGACGCTTATTGGGCTGCTCGCGCCTTGCGGCCGGGCGTTGAATCGGTCGCGACCGATGTCTGCGTGCCGATCTCCCAGCTTGCCGAATGCGTCGAGGAAACCAAGCGTGACATCGAGGCCAGCGGTCTGATCGCCCCGATCGCCGGCCATGTCGGAGACGGCAATTTCCATACCCAGCCACTCGTCGACCTCGCCGATGAGGACGAGATGGAGCGCTGCCGCGGTTTCATCGACCGGCTGGTGAAGCGCGCCCTCGCCATGGGCGGCACCTGCACAGGCGAGCATGGCGTTGGTCAGAAGAAGATCAAGTATCTCGAGATCGAGCACGGCCCGGCGACACTGGATGTGATGCGCCTGCTCAAGCGCTCGCTCGACCCGCAGAACATCCTCAATCCAGGCAAAATCCTGGTCTTGTGACATCCAGACAGCTTGCGCGGCGGTATCGGGAACTGGAATGTCGTGATCTCGCCGCGAGTTGGCGGCAAGATCGCATAACCGCCGACAAGAGGGATGATGCTAAAAGGTGCGTGAGACCCTGACCGTTCTGGCCGGTCTCCTGGTGCTGGCATTGCTGGCCGCGTTGATCGGACCGGGCTTTGTCGATTGGCGACTGTATCGACCGCAGATCGAGGAGCGCCTCAGCGCTACGCTCGGCGCGGAGACGCGCGTTGCCGGCGGCATCGGCCTGAGATTGCTGCCGTCGCCGCGGCTGACCCTGGCCGATGTCCGCATCGGCGATCAAGGTGGACAGGCGAGCCACGCGACGATCGAGCATCTCACCGTCGAGCTTGCATTGACCGCGCTTGCGCGTGGTGAGTTCCGTTTCTCCGACGCTGATGTCGAAGGCGCGACGCTCTCGCTTGTTGCCAATGATGCAGGCGCGGTGCTGCTGCCGCATCCGATTGGTGCGGGCCTGMCTGTGCAGACCAGCCTCGACCATTTCAGCGTGCGCCGCTCGGCGCTAATCTGGCGGGAGGCGGGCAAGGACCCCGTCACAGTGTCGCCGATCGCTGCGGAACTCACCGCGGTCAGCCTTGCCGGCCCATGGCGCATGGAGGGCGAGGTCGGCGGCTCCTCGTTGCGCCTCGCGACAGGAACGATCGAGCCGGATGGTCGCCTGCGCGCCAAGGCCACCGTGACGGGGGAGGAGGGCCAGCTCAGCTTTGACGGCGCCTTCCTGTTGCCGACCGAGAAGGGCGGCGTCACACCAGGACTGGACGGTCTGTTCACGGCTGCGCCGGGTGGAGCCGTCAGCCTTTCGGGGCGGGTGAGCGGCGGCAGTCACCTGTTCGAGTTGAGCGGGCTTACGGTCGATCTTGCCGGCGGCGTTGCCCGGCTGGAGGGCGAGGGGCAGTTCCTGCCCATGCAAGGCACAGGCTCGGTTGCCTTGCGGGCGCGGCGCGTGGATGGCGACGCGCTGGCCACGGCACTTGGCGAACGCGTTGGCTTTGCGCGGGCCCTGCGCGGGCTTCCCGGCGCGCTCGATCTCAGCCTCGATCTCGATCAATTCGCGTGGCGCGGCGAGGATTTTTCGGCTGTCGCCCTGCGTGGGCGGCTGAACGAGGTCGGGTTGGCCAATGCATCGGCCTCGCTGCGCGTCGCAGGCGCCCTGGTCGGTGCAACGGGCGCAGTCGACGCCACAGGATTTCGTGGCAAGCTCAACCTCAAGGCGGATGACGCGCGCCGCGTCGGGCTGGCGCTGGCGCGGGCCGGGCTCGATCCAGCCCTCTCCGACCTGATTGCAGATCTGAGGCAGATCGATGCGGAAGCGGTTGGCGATTGGAGCTCGGAACAGCTGCGCTTCGAGCACCTGACCATCGCCGGGGCTTCCGGCGTCAGGCTGGACGGATCCGGAGAGATTGCCGCGGATCGGCTGGCGGCAAAGCTCGCGGTGCAGGGGCTCGATCTCAATACCCTGCCAGCGGGCGGGAGTTTCGCCGGGTTGATCGGGACGCGCGACCTGGCGCTCGACCTGTCGCTGAGCGGAGCCCGTTTTCGCAATGCGCCGCCCGGTTCCGCCCAGCTTGCTCTCGCACGCGAGGGCAGCAACTGGCGGCTCAGCCGGCTTGCCGTCGACGGGTTCGGCGGAGTTTCAGTCAACGGCGCCGGTGCGCTGCTGCCGGAAGGGGGCGAAATCTCCGGTCGCATTCGTGCGCCACGCTTCGAGGCGCTTGCAGCCCTTGCCGGGCCGCTTCTGCCGGAGGCGCTCCGTCAAGCGCTCGGGCGCGCCGGGGACGGGCTCTCACGGCTGGATTCAAGCTACCGCCTGACGCGCACGGTGGCCGGCGACACGGCCCTGCTGCTGGAAGGCGGCGCGCAAGCCGGAACGCTGGCCCTGAATGCGCGGTTGGACCGGAGCGGGACATGGACCGGAGCCAATCTGCGCTTTGATCTTGCCGATCGTCGACAGCTCTTCGCCGCTCTCGGCCTGCCGGTACCGATGCAGGGTGGACCTGGCAGGCTCGTTCTCGACCGTCAGCAAGGGCGCCTCAGTGGCTCGCTGGCGKGGCCTGGATTGTCGATCRTGGTCGACGGCGAGGCGGGCGCCGATGTGCCGCGACTGACCGTGCAAGCGGATCGTCCCGGCCAGATCCTGCCGGAGGGGCTCGCGCGCGCCCTGCCCGATGCGGTGCTGGACGCGCATGGCATGGTTCGCTTCGCCAGCGACCAGATCGCGCTTGATGGTCTTGTCGCCAATCTTGGCGGAAGCAGTGCACGGGGGACGCTGGCCTTGCCGAGAGAGGGGCCAATCTCCGGCAAGCTCGCGCTGCCATATGTTGATCTGAGGAGCGTGATCGGCTCGTCCCTGGGAACCGCGGCGGCATCTCCGGGCAGCAACTGGTCGGCGGTCCGTTTCGGCATGGCCTCGGGCCTTGGCGAGATCAGCCTGTCGGTCGAAGCCAAATCCCTGCTCTTCAGTGATGATATCGCCCTGAACGATGCGGCTTTCTCCCTGCATGCCAGCCCCGGCGAAATCCAGATCGAGGCGCTCTCGGGAAGCTATGCCGGTGGTAAGGTCTCCGGGCGGCTTACGGCACGGCGTGAAGGCGGGCTTGCGCAGCTTTCCGGCCGGATCGCGCTGGCGCAGCTCGATCTCGCGATGCTCACCGGCAACGCACTTGCCGGGAAGCTGTCAGGTCAAGTGGAGGGCGGTGGTTCCGGAGAGAGCCCCGCGCGGCTGGTTGCGGGGTTGGGGGGAGCCGGTAGTTTCACCATCGCAGGCGCGAGTCTCACCCGGTTCGATCCCGGTGGCTATGCCCGCGTCATTGCCGGGACCGGAGAGGATGCATCCGAGAGCGAGACCAGCCGTTTGCAGACCCGGCTGGCGGATGCTCTTGACCGCGGCTCATGGCTTTTGGGTGATATTACGCTGCCCTTCACGCTCGCCGGTGGCCTCGTGCGGCTCGCCCCGTTGACGATCGAGCGCGGGGATCTCCAGGCCGAGGCAAGTGGAGTGATCGACCTCAGGGCGCTGACCGCCGATCTGAGGCTGGGGCTGCGCCCACTCGGCCCGTTGCCCAAGGGCTGGCCGATGGCGGCGCCGGCACTTGGCGTGGCGTGGCGCGGGCCGCTATCGGGACTGCGGCGCGAGACCGATGTCGGAGCTTTCGCGAATGCCGTGGCGGCGCGAGCGCTGGCCCGCGAGATGGAGCGGGTCGAAGCCTTCGAGGCGGATGCACGCGAGCGCGCAATGCATGCGCGCCGCCTGCGCGCCGAGCGTGAGATGCGTGAGAACGAACGCAAGCTTGCAGACTTCCTGAAAGCGGAGGAAGAACGCCGCCTTGCCGAGGAGAAGCGCGCCGAAGACGAGCGCCGTGCCGCGGAAGCGCGCGCCCTGGAAGAAGCCAGGCGCGCCCAGGAGGCGCAACGTCTCGAGGAGCAGCGCCGGGTGGAAGAGGCCAGGCGAGCAGACGAGGCGCGGCGCAGAGCGGAGATCGAGGCGCGCGCTGCGGCAACGCGTGCAGCTCAACCTCAGCATCCTGGCGGCCCGCTGATCCTGCCTGGCGCACCCCGCGAGAATTTTCCCGAGCAGATTTTGCGACCGGTGACACCGGCTCCATCGCTGGGACCGCCCCTGCAGATAGAGCCCGTGCCGCGTCCGCTCTCGCGGACTCCGTAGCCGGACTGACCGACGAGCTTCACGCCGTGATTCCAGTATTTTCCGGTTTGAAGCGGCGTGTCCATCAGCCTCGAAACTGAGCGGATCTGGCTCCTCAGGCGAGGCGATGCCCGTCAGCCGCGTCCCGCCAGGCGCTGGTAATGCGCCAGCACGTGCAGGCGCAGCGCGGAGGAGAGATTGGCCTCGCCGCGGCGGGAATCAACATCGGCGACGAGTGCGGCAAGCGTGCGGCGCTCCTGCCCGGCAATCTCCTTGAGTGCCGCCCAGAACGGCTCCTCGAGCGATACGCTGGTGCGGTGCCCGGCAATGGCGAGAGAATGTTTGCGCTCGCGGCTCACCCCGGGGTCTCGCCCTTGTCATCGGGTGAAAGCGCAAGCTTGTGACCGTCGAGTTCGTGGATGGCCTTATCGCGCCGCGCTTCAGTCAGGCTGCGCTCGGCTTTGCTCCGTCCGAAGTCGATACGGTTCTGGTCGGCCTTGGCTTCGGCCGCTACGCGCTGGCGCTGTTTGCGGGCGCGCCGGAGATTGATGATCTCTGCCATTCCGCCCGGCCTTGTTCAGGACGGGCCGAGCATGCGCTCGGGCCGCACCGTGCTGTCGAACAACTCGGCGTCGACACCGGCCCTCAAGGCTTCCTCGCGCAGGGTCGTGCCATTGTGATGGGCGGCCTTGGCGATGTTGGCAGCCTTGTCGTAGCCGATGGCCGGTGCAAGTGCTGTGACCAGCATCAGCGAGCGGGACAGCAACTCGGCGAGCCGGTCCTCATTGGCGACGATCCCTTCAATGCAGTGCACGCGGAAGCTGTCTGCGGCATCGGCGAGCAGCCTGACCGATTGCAGGAAGGCGGCAGCGATCACCGGCTTGAAGACGTTCAGTTCGAAATGGCCCTGGCTCGCGGCGAAGCCGATTGTCGCCTGGTTGCCGTGAACCTGTGTGGCCACCATGGTCAAGGCTTCGGCCTGGGTCGGATTGACCTTGCCGGGCATGATCGAGGAACCGGGCTCGTTCTCGGGCAGGCTGATCTCGCCGAGACCCGAGCGTGGGCCCGAGCCCATCAGGCGGATGTCATTGGCGATCTTGAACAGATCCATGGCAAGCGCGGCGAGCGCGCCATGGGCGGCGGTGAGCGCGCCATGGCTCGCCAACGCCTCGAACGCATTGGCGGCGGGGCGGAAGGGCAGGCCGGTGAGCCCCGCCATTTCCTTGGCAAAGAAGGCGGCGAAGTCGCGATGGGTGTTCAGGCCGGTGCCGACCGCCGTGCCGCCTTGGGCCAGCGCATGCAGCCCGCCGAGCGAGGCCTCGATCCGCCCGATGCCAAGATGGATCTGCGTGGCGTAGCCCGAGAATTCCTGGCCGAGCGTGACGGGCGTCGCGTCCTGGAGATGCGTCCGGCCGATCTTGATCAGCGAAGCGAAGCGCTGTGCCTTGTCCTGCAGTGCCTGTTCGAGCTTGCGCAGGGACGGAAGCAGCAGGCGCGAAATCTCGAGCGCCGCGGCAATATGCATCGCGGTCGGGAAGCTGTCATTCGACGACTGGCCACGGTTGACCTGATCGTTGGGATGAACCGGGCTCTTCGCGCCGAGGCCGGCGCCGAGGATCTCGTTGGCGCGGTTGGAGAGGACCTCGTTGACGTTCATGTTGGTCTGGGTGCCGGAGCCGGTCTGCCAGACGACAAGCGGGAAGTGGTCGTCGAAGCGACCGCCCAATGCTTCATCCGCCGCCTGGCCGATGGCGCCGGCGACACGCTGGTCGATCAACCCCAGCCGCGCATTGACGTGCGCGGCAGCCTTCTTGACCAGCACGAGAGCATGGATCAGCGGGAGCGGCATGCGTTCGCTCGGTCCGCCAATGCGGAAATTCTCGAGCGAGCGCTGGGTCTGAGCACCCCAGTAGCGATCTGCAGGAACGGCGATGGGGCCGAAGGAGTCAGTCTCTGTGCGGGTGTCCGGCATAGGCTCTGATCAGGTCTTCTTGCGGAAGGAATCGAGACTGACGACCTGCGCGCCGCCGCCTTCGTCACCATCCGCGCCCGCGTCGGCCTTCGCCGGGTCCGCTTCGTCGTCGGTGGCTGCCTTGTTCTTCGCAGTGGCACTTGCGGATTGTGGCTTTACCGGGAGCGCAAGCGGCGTTGGGGCGGCTACGCTGGGCTCGGACCCGGCTCCGCGTGGTGCCTTTCCGGCTCCCGCGGTCTGATCACTCGCCGAGGCTTCTTCAGGAGCCTCCTGGGTTTCGAACTTCAGGCCGAACTGGACCGAGGGATCGAAGAAGGTGGTGATCGAATCGAAGGGCACCAGCAGCCTTTCGGGCACGCCGGAGAACGAGAGACCGACCTCGAAGGCGTGGTCGCTGACGTTGAGGTCCCAGAACTGATGCTGGAGCACGACCGTCATCTCGTCCGGGTGCTTTTCGCGCAGTCGCTGCGAGAGGCGCACGCCAGGGGCCGTCGTGCGGAACGTGATGTAGAAATGGTGCTCACCCGGCAGGCCATCGCGGCTCGCCTCGGCCAGGATCTTCCGTACGACACCCTTCAGCGCGTCCTGCACCATGAGATCGTAGCGAAGAATATCCTGTACCATCGTATCGACTATCCGTGTCCGCTTCCGAGCAAGGCAGAAAGTCGCCGGCCCTCGCATAAAAAAGTGGAGGCTTCTGTTGCCAGGCGCCTCCGAGCCCCKCCTTACGCGGCTAAGCGCAAGGGCTTTGGTTTGGGAACCAGCACCGCTTACGCGGCGACAGCAACCCGAGCATTGTTGTCGTTGGCAACTATGCAATGGCCCGATAACGGCGGAACCATGCCGAGCAAAAGAACGACCTTTACACCCTCGTCGATCCTATTTCGCCCCCGCCGGAGCCCGTCTCGCGAATCGCGCACGGGCTCTGGTGGAGGCGCCGGGTACCGCCCCCGGGTCCGAAAGGCTTATTTCGACGTTCGTTTATCGCCATAGCCGCTCTTGCGAGTGGCAAACCGAATATAGGGACTCGGAGCGCGCGGGGAAAGAGAGCATCGTCACTCCATCCGAAGCAATTTCGCCGGCTCTCACCGGGACGGAATATCGAGATTTGGCTCATCCCGGATGATCCTGAGGACCTTGCCGTTACTGACGCTGACATCGATCGCGATCTCGGCGCCGTTACTGTCGACCCCGCCGAGCTCCCAGCGACCGCCATGGCGCTCGATATCCTCGATCCAGACCATGCCGTGATCGATAGCGATCTCGCGGGCTTCCGTAATCGAGATTTCACGGGTGCTCGGAGCGGGGGACGGCATGGTGTTGGCGGMCACGGCAGGGAAGGAGAGCAGGACGGCGACCGGCAGGAGCCACATTGCGCTGCGAATCGACATTTTGGTTCTCCCTAGCCTGAACAGAGGCAGGGAGCGGCTCAATCATGGCTTTGTTTCGGCTGGTCTGAGGCGCTTCCTTGCGGCTTATCGCATTGCCGTGAGCGCATGTGTGCACTGCAATGCGATGGCTCCAGACGATGCGATACCGTCTCCAGGATGTGCGATGCCGGAGAAGGCCCAGTGGGGAGGTTCGCACCACCGTTTGGAGGCGGCGGTGCATTGGAACGGGGCCGGCGAGTGAGGCCGCTGCCTGTGTATGCTGCACGGCGGCAAACCTGCCGATGCCTGGTGACCTCGAAGCCTGTCAGTATATATGTTGCACGCACGGATCGTGCCGCTAACACACATGTTCAGGGCCAACGAGCCTGGGAGTGGCAAGAGCTCCCGGACTCTTCGCGGAGGCGGCTAGTGATCAGAAGGCATCCAGAATTCCAGTATCTCGACCTGCTTTCCGACGTCCTGGAGCGCGGAGACGAGCGGTTGGACCGTACTGGTGTAGGCACTCGCTCGCTTTTTGGCGCCATGGTGCGATTCGATTTGTCGGATGGCAGTGCGCCTATCCTCACGACGAAACGCGTCTATTGGAAAACCGCGGTCAAGGAGATGCTCTGGTTCTTGACCGGGGGCACCAATATCCAACCTCTGCTTCGCGAGAACGTCCGAATCTGGACCGACTGGCCGCTTGCGCATTATCGCCGTGAGACAGGCGAGACCATCTCGCAGGACGCGTTCGAGCAGCGTGTTGTCGAGGACGACGCCTTTGCTGCTCGCTGGGGCGAACTTGGCCCTGTCTATGGCAAGCAATGGCGCCGCTGGCTGGGCGCCGACGGCCGCGAGCATGATCAGATCGCGGCACTGGTCGAGGCGCTGCGGACGAATCCAACGAGCCGCCGAATGCTCTTCCATGGATGGAACGTGCCGGAACTCGGTGCGATGGCGCTTCCGCCTTGCCACATGGTGTATCAGTACCACGTGACCTCGGATGGGCGGCTGAACTGCCTCTTGTTCCAGAGGTCGGTTGATCTGCTCCTCGGAGCTCCGTTCAACTTTGTCGGCGCCGCTGCACTGCAAC
The DNA here is from genome assembly GCF_056396265.1 of Allobosea sp. 05T422_2. Lineage (NCBI taxonomy): Bacteria > Pseudomonadati > Pseudomonadota > Alphaproteobacteria > Hyphomicrobiales > Alloboseaceae > Allobosea > Allobosea sp. 05T422_2. The sequence goes on from NZ_JBFTLD010000077.1 coordinate 18,905, forward strand.
TCATGCTGGCCCAGCAGGCGGACCTCCGTCCTGGCGAACTGATCTGGGTGGGTGGGGACGTCCATCTCTACCTTAATCACCTGGGGCAGGCCCGGGAGCAGGTTTCGCGTGAGCCCCGGCCATTTCCCACGATGCGGCTCACCCGACGGGCGGCGACGATAGACGAGTACCGCATCGACGATTTTGACGTCGAAAGCTACGCGCCTCACGCGGCGATCAAGGCCGACGTGGCGGTCTGAGCTCGATCGTTCTAGCCCAGCTGAGTTTTTCAGGAGCAGTGACCGCGACCTCTCCGGGGAGTTCGGGCCGCGCCGTCGACGTCGGTCGAGCGCTGAAATGAGGTTGTCCGACGAGAATTGATGCGGGTTGCGCATCAGGCGCAGGATATTCTTGCGTTAGATCAATTGGGCTGGCGTCAGCATCTGCAAGACTGCGCTCTCAATGGCATCCAAGAGGCACGGATATGCTTCGAAGGAACCGACGCATCCTTGGTCGCAATCGTCTCACTTCTAGCAAGTGCGAGATAGGCGGCAGCCCCCGGCTTTGCCTGCTGGAGCATTCCAGGAGACGCCTCGTAGGCTCGATCCATTCCAACTGCGCTGCAGTGCTGGCTAGCATGGATCCCCCCAATTCATCGGCGCGGGAGCCTGCCCCAGGCCAAGATACGATCTGCAGGAGATAGCCGCATGTCACCGGCAAGGGCGAAACCCAGCAGCATTAGCTATGTCAGCATCATGGCTCTGGTTTATCCCGGCCCAGACGCAGAAGGGCTCATTGGGCTCGCCGCATCGCTCGCCCACCGGTTTTCGAGCCGATTGATCGGCATCGCCGCTGAAGATTTTGTCCTCCCGTACTATGGCGACGGGGCGGTCGCAATGGACCCCATACTGGTCGAGAATGCCAAGAGGGCGGCAGCGGAGAACCTTATCGAGGCCGAGAAGGTTTTTCGCCGGGCCGCGGGGACGACGAGCAGGATCGAATGGCGTTCGACGGTCTGCCAGCCTCGTGGCTTCATCCTGGCGCAGTCACGTGCCGCCGACCTCGTGGTGCTGGGCCGACGTGCTCCCGGCGACGTGAGCGATAGCGGCATGGCGGTTGGGCCTGAAGAACTMATCATGGATCTTGGGCGCCCCGTTCTTCTCGTGCCACCCCGGTTCGAGTTTCTTTCAGCCAAGCGGATTGTGGTCGCCTGGAAGGGCACAAGGGAAGCCCGGCGCGCCATCTGGGACGCCCTGCCGCTCCTCAGGCAGGCCGAGGCGGTGAAAGTCGTTTCCGTTGGCGCGGACGCTGGCGAGCAGGGGGTGGAGGACGTCTGCCACTACCTGTCCGAGCACCATGTCTCGGCGCGTCCCGTGCTGCGGCAGGACGGTCTCGGCGATCCAGTCGACCAGATCACCGAACTCGCCCGGCAAGAAGGGGCCGATCTCATCGTTTCCGGGGCATATGGGCATAGCCGCATGCGCGAATGGATTTTGGGCGGTGTGACAAACGATCTGCTCAAGGCCGCGCCGACATGTTGCATGATGTCCCATTGAGGCCGGGAACTCCGGCGCAGGGATGCGTCGCGATGTCCCGCGGGCCACTTGGACTGGCTGCGCCCGCAGATTGCAGCACGCGACCGAGGTGTTTCAACTTGGGGTTCGTTCAGGAGCGGCAGCGATGCCCATACGACTCAGCTTCTTCGGTGCTGCGCAGTCCGTGACCGGCTCATGTTTCCTGCTGGAGACACTGGGAGCGCGCGTGCTGGTCGACTGCGGTATGTTCCAGGGGGCAAAGACCGAAAAGGAACTGAACTACCGCGCATTTCCATTCCGGGAGTCAGCGATCGATGCTGTTCTGTTGACTCATGCACATATCGACCACAGCGGGCTCATCCCGAAGCTCGTCAAGGGTGGCTTCGCAGGGCCTATCCTTGCCACCGCGGCGAGCATCGACCTCTGCGCCATCATGCTGCGGGATTCCGGTCACATTCAGGAAAATGAGGTCAGGCAGCTCAATCGGCGCAATGCGCGTCGGGGCCGTGATCGCGAGGTAGACCCCATTTACACCGCGGAGGATGCTGAGCGCAGTCTCATACAGTTCAAGGCTGTGACGTATCACGAGTGGGCGCTGGTTGCGCCCGGAGTGCGCGCGCGGTTTTGGAATGCGGGCCACCTGCTTGGTTCCGCGTCAGTCGAGGTCGAGCTCKAGGAGTTGGGGGGCGATACCCGCATGCGCATCCTGTTTTCAGGCGACATCGGCCCCCAGAACAAGCTGTTGCAGCCCAATCCGGAGGCGCCGCGGGATTTCGATTACCTCGTCTGCGAGTCAACCTATGGCGACCGCGACCGCATCGAGACGAACTCGGGCGGTCGACGCCTGCTGTTGCGAGATGAGGTGAGAGCAGCCGCGCGTCGCAATGGCGTACTTCTCGTTCCGTCCTTTGCGGTCGAGCGGACGCAGGAGCTTCTCGTCGATCTGGTCGGCCTGATGAAGGATGGCGAGATCCCGCCTACTCCCATCTATGTCGACTCTCCTCTCGCCACCAAGGCGAGCGGCGCCTTTCAACAGCACGCAAGCGAATTGGAGCACGGTGACGAGCTTGTTGCCGCACTTCAGGGCGGCAACGTACGGTTCACCGAGACCGTTGAGCAGAGCAAGGCTCTTGACCTGCGGCAAGGGTTTCATGTCATCATTGCAGCCAGCGGCATGTGCGAGGCTGGGCGGATTCGCCACCGGCTGAAGAACTGGCTCTGGCGCGAAGACGCAACCGTCCTGTTCGTCGGGTTTCAGGCACAAGGCACGCTCGGGCGGATCCTTCAGGATGGAGCGAGGCGCGTTCGCATTCAGGGCGAGGATATCGACGTGCGGGCGCGCATCCGCTCGCTCGACATGTATTCCGGCCATGCCGACGGTTCGGAACTGGAGGCCTGGGTTCGCGAACGTTTGCCGCTCCGACTGAACCTTTTTCTGGTTCATGGGGAGGAACCGGCCATAGCTGCCATGCGGATGCGGTTGAGCAGGTCGCTCCGGCCCGAGCAGATTTTGTCACCCCTGCTCGATGATACCTACGAACTGACTGCTAACGGCGCAGAACCTGTTGCGATCGGCCTCCCGCGGCGCATCTCTCCGGATCAAATTGGTCGGCTTGACTGGCACAACGAGCGCTCGCGCCTCCTGCTCGATATCGACGAGGCTATGGACAAGGCCGCAGACGAGCGTTCGCGCGGCGTGATGATCCGGCGTTTGCGAAGAGCACTTGCAGGCGAAGAATAGGTGTCGCCAAATGCCGCGACGGTCGATCTCAGGGACGCCTTGAAAGGACACGGCGAAGGGCCTTTTCTCCCCGCAGCGGTGAAACACACCCAGCGCCATGGGGGCTTTGCGCCGAACGGCTCTTGATTCGGATCAAGGCGGGACGGCAGGCCATGTTTCATACTGAACTTCGATGGCCAATCATTTTATAGATTGGATCGTGGTCGCGGTCGCGCGCGACAACGGTCTCGGGGCGCTTGGTCAACAGCCTGGAAGCGGCGCTCGACAGGAGATTCCCATGTTCGTCGAAGCGGTGATGACAACGCCGGTTATCAGCATCCGGCCCTCGACATCGGTCGCTGAGGCTGCCCGGCTCATGTTGGCTCACAGGATCAGTGGCCTGCCCGTCGTCGAGGGCGACGGGACGCTGGTCGGGATAGTGAGCGAAGGCGATTTCCTGCGCCGGAGTGAACTCGGGACCGAGCGCAAACGATCCTGGTGGCTCGAATTTCTCGTCAGCCCCGGAAAGGTGTCCGATGAATACGTCCATGCCCATGGCCGGAAGGTCGAAGAGGTCATGACGAATGGAGCCGTCACCATATCCAAGGGGGCTACGCTCGACGAGGTCGTCGAGATGATGAGTCGACGCAGCATCAAGCGCCTTCCCGTCGTGGACAACGGCAAGATCGTGGGTATCGTCGCTCGATCGGATCTCTTGCGCCCGATGGCCCGCGCGCTGTCGCCAGGCGATACGCAGGCGACGGACGACGAGCAGATCCGAGCTGCCATCCAGGCGGAGCTTTCCGGGCAGAGTTGGGGTGGGGGCGGGCTCATCCGCGTCCATGTCGATAAGGGCGCTGTCGAACTGACCGGGACGATCTTCGACGAACGCGCGCGACGCGCAGCGCACGTCGCTGCTGAAAACGTCGCCGGCGTCAAATCGGTGTCAGATCAACTCGCCTGGGTCGAGCCGATGTCAGGGGTCGTGGTCCTGCCAGAGGAGATCTCGCCAAATGAGATCTCGAAAGCCCGGTGACAGCTGCCAGGGATCTGGGCGGATGAGAGCCATGGTGCTGCATAGGATCGGCCAGCCCCTGTTTCTCGAGGAGCGGCCAGACCCGCTGCCAGGTCCCGGCGAGATCGGGGTGCGGATCGAAGCCTGCGCCGTCTGCCGTACCGACCTGCATATCGTCGATGGCGAACTCACCCCTCAGAGGCTGCCGATCGTTCCGGGGCACGAGATCGTCGGTATCGTGGAGACGGTCGGCGCGGGCGTTACAACACCAGCCGTTGGAACGCGGGTYGGGATCCCCTGGTTGGGGCACACCTGCGGCCATTGTCCCTATTGTGCTTCGGGGCGCGAAAACCTCTGCGACGCGCCGACATTTACCGGGCACACTCGCGATGGCGGCTTCGCGACCCATGTCGTGGCGGATTCGGCATTCGCCTTTCCACTCAATGGATTCGACGATCCGGTCGCCACCGCACCGCTGATGTGCGCCGGGCTGATCGGTTGGCGCTCGCTTCGGATTGCCGGGGAGGGACGCAGGATCGGCTTCTATGGCTTCGGCGCTGCTGCCCACATCCTGGTGCAGCTATGCTGCTGGCAGGGGCGCGACGTCTATGCCTTCACGCGCAACGGTGACGAGGCGGCGCAGACGCTTGCGCTTTCGCTGGGGGCGCGGTGGGCAGGGAGTTCCGGCTCGGCGCCACCCGAGCAACTGGATGCGGCGATCATCTTCGCTCCGATCGGCGATCTGGTGCCGGGCGCGCTGCGATCGGTGCGCAAGGGCGGCCGGGTTGTCTGCGCCGGTATCCACATGAGCGACATTCCGCAGTTTCCCTACAAGATTCTTTKGGAAGAGCGGCAACTGGTTTCGGTTGCCAATCTGACGCGGCAGGACGCGACGGAGTTTCTCGCCATCGCTCAGCAGGCCGATGTGAGGACGACGACAACGGCCTATCCACTCGACGGGGCGAATGTGGCTCTTGCCGACCTTCGGGCGGGACGGCTCCAGGGCGCCGCAGTACTGGTTCCCTGACCCTGTCACATGGGCTGGAACGTCCGGATACGAAGGGCGCGGTCGATCCTCTCAACTGCGAGCATCGCTCAAGCAAAGGTCGGTTTCTGGTATTCTACGCAATGCATTAGAGGGGCGACCGGCGCCGGCCAGGCTTGCCGCGGCGGTTCTCCATGGCGAGGGACTTCAGCCCTTCGGCTGCGGCAAGGTAAACGAGAGTAAGCCCGGCAACGGCGGCGAGGATGGGCAGAGGCAGCGCGACAAATCCGAAATAGCTGCCAAGCGGGCTCAGAGACAGGGCGAGCGCAATCGCGAGGGCGCCAAGCGACGTTGCTATGAGAACAGGATGAGGACTGCTTCGCCAGAGTGGTCGTGAGGTCCTGATGATGAAGATCACCAGGATCTGCGTCGCAATCGATTCAACGAACCAGGCTGTCCTGAACATCGCGATGTCCGCAGCGAAGACCCAAATCAGCATGGCAAATGTTGCGATGTCGAACAGCGATGAGAGCGGTCCCATGATGAGCGTGAAACGCAGGAC